>JAKAVA010000085.1 GCA_021827645.1 Planctomycetota bacterium | reverse complement strand
CCTCCCCATATGTCCGAAATGGAGTTACGTCATTCGGCCACGCACCACGAACTCCGCCAGCGGACCGTAAAAACACGGAGTTGATTTTACACTGGCCCTTACCATGAATGACCACTTCTGAAATTCCCCAACCGTCCGGAGGTGCCTGGAGAAGCGTAATACGCACAAATCGCGCCCGTTTTGGATGCGGCAGTCGAACATCCATTTTTCGGCTGCCCGTTGGGACGGTTAGTTCCATGGGGCGCGACCAATTGCGCTGGTTGATGGAAAACTGAAGTCGGAATCGTACCGGCCATTGAATGGGAAAGGTGATCGACAGGTCCCTGATGTCGAACTCCCCTTCCAGATCGGTTTGCCACCAGGGATCACCTTTGCCTTGGGGTGCAAACCATGCCGTCGTGGAGCTACCGTCATTGGCCAGACTCGATAGATGGCCGGGCATTGCCCCGGAGCTTTCGGTTGGTCGGTAAAGCGCTATGTCAATATGTCGTGGTATATGCTTGACGTAGGTATTTTGATTAGGGTGCGGCACCGGATTGTACGGACGAGGCTTGACCAATGGCGTATGTCCCGGGATGAAGCGAGGCATACCGATTATTCTGATCCGAAGCAGCGCGTCCGCCAACCCGGGGGATTGAGCTCGGATGACGGACTCGCCGGCGTGATACGAGCGGAATTCAATGGCAGCCAGGCCTGCAATGATCGCAATATCCGAATCGGCCCCGAATTGGATGGACCTGCCCGTCGGCAGTTCACCCGGCCCGGAAATAATGGTCAGGTGTACGTTGGGAGCAACGTTGCAGAGGCGCCCGGCATCATCGACAACACTCAGCACAAGCTGAGCATCTTCAATTGCGTCGGTTCCATGAATCATGGTGCGATCCGCAGAGAGATGCAGTCGTGTCGGCTTGCCTGCACCAGGGGGCGGCGCCGGCGGAATATGTCGGTTATGCATGCGGTACCAGTACCACGAATTTTTCGGGAGTCGGAAATAATCAACAATTCCCATCTTTCCGGTAAATCCGACCCACGTGCCGTAATCAAATCCACACCAGATGGCTGCTCCGCTTCGCCAGGCGAAATGCTGCCGCTGAAGAAGCCCCCAATTGGGGGAGTACGGACCCGGTCTGGTCGATGCAACAGATCCATATTCGGTCACGAGATTGGGAAAGCCAGGATTGATATAGAGCGTCGCCCCGTCGCCGTTGTAACCGGCAATGTCGCCGAGTTTATCCACACCGCCGCGCTGGGCCCCGCCAATGCCCGCGGGGCGTGATGGATCAAGTTCATGGGTGCGTAGCACCATTTTTTTCAGTATATCTTTCATCCGATTAAATACCGCTGGTGCGGTGAAAAATACTTCATTACACATGCTCCAGGCGACAATAGACGGATGGTTACGATGCATGGCTATCATCTCGGAGAGTTGCTCAAGGCAACTATTCTCGAAGCCGCTCCAATGCTCAGGCTTGACCGGATAAGCGGAAGCCCGCCAGTTGCCGTCCGGGCCGAATCCACCGACGCCCCAGAAGCACATTTCGCTCCAGACGAGAATCCCGTAATAATCACACGCCTCCATGAATGCGCGGCTATGGGGATAGTGGGAAGTGCGGATAAAATTAAAGCCTGCCTCCTTGATAAGTCTCACATCCCGCCACGCTCCAGCGTCGGTGGCGCCGGAAGCCCATCCGGCATGATCCTGATGAACATTGGCCCCGTGAATCCAGAGATGTCGGCCGTTGAGAAAGAACCCTTTCTCCGCCGTCCACTCAAACGTGCGAAAACCGAGCGAGTCCATCCGCTCTTCCACCACCCGGATGCCATCGTATAACGTGGTTTCGATACGGTAAAGGTGGGGGTGACCTGGGTGCCAGAGCAAAGGCTTCTCCACCTGCGTTACCCCGGAGAGCCTTATCACACCGCCGGACGGAATCATTCCATGAACTCGGATTTCTGCAACTTGCCGACCGGAAGGGTCAAGAATTTTTGACACGCAGCGGCAGTCGCGGGTCACGGCATGAAAATTTTCGACCTGAATCTCAACCTTAACCGTCGCCGATCGTTCTGTAACGTGAGGCGTGGTGATGCCGACACCCTGCCAGACCATGCGGAGCGGTTCGGCCACGACCAGCCAGACGTTCCGGTAAAGTCCGCCATCGAATATGTGGTCCCCCGCTCGCGGCGCGATTTCCGGATTCCACAAATTATTAACACGGACGGCCAGTATATTGTTCCCGTTGCGGACCAGATGCGTAATATCCAACTGGAAGCTGGTAAAGCCGCCTCGGTGAGCGCCAGCGTACGCACCGTTGACATACACCTGCGCCTCCTGAAAGGCAGCTTCAAATTCGATGGCGATACGCTTTCCCTGCCACCGCGGGTCGATGTACATGAGCTTGCGGTACCAGCCGACGCCGACGTAAAAATCGACACCGCGAAAATACGGAAGACTGAAAGAATGTGGAAGGCCGACGACATCCCAGGCGCGGTCATCGAAAGTTTCGGCCTGTGCACCGTACGCTTCAGAGCGGAGAAACCGCCAATCACGATTCAGGCTGGTGCGACTCTCCCGGTGTCCATGCAATTGGCGGATAAGTTGCGGGATAGCTGGCGTCTCTATTGCTTTCGAAGCACGGACACCATCCAGCATGACGGCCCCCGCTGCAGCGGCGGACAACACAAGTAGTTGTCGACGTCCAAATGTCGGTTTATTTACCAGCGTGTCACTCCAATCCGACACCATTAAACCTTATCCTCGACTGATATGAAAGAATAACGTAAGCTGCAACACATCAACAACCTCATGGCACCGAGATGACAACCTTCATCCGCTGGCGACAGGCGTTTGCATAGAGCGCCAGATGTACCTGCGCAGGCGCGTGTCCCCGTTCGTCAAAGATTATCATTGAATTTCGTCCCGAGTGAAGCCACGCGGAGGGAATGTACAACCCAGCCGGCATAATGCGGTCTGGATATCGTCCCAGGTTATGACCGTTGATCCAGACATATCCGCCACCCATGCCGGTCATCGCCACGCGCAACACCAGGTGAAGTCCAGCTGCCGGAGTGCTGATGACAAAACTGTTCTTGTAAAATGTGGGTACGCCGGTTGCAACAGCGCCCGATTTCCAGCCTGTTTTCGGATTGATCGGCCCAATTCCGCCATGCATCTTCCATGGTGTGATCCGGCCGGTGCGGCCAAAAGCAGGCACATTATCCTTGGCAAACATTCGTACCCTGCCCGTGAAAACCGCCGCAGCCTTTTTTACAGGGATAATCATATCGATGCGATTTTTTCGATCTCCACGATGCCAACCGATTCGCATGACCGTATGGAATGTACCGTCGGGATTTCTATTCATCGTCAATTGGTGGCCGTCCACGAAGAACATGACGCCACTCGGTAGAGCAGGGAGAGCAAACCGCAATGAGTCGGCGGTAATTCCACCGGTCGATGCCCGCAGCCACCAGTAACCGCGTTCCACCGACGGCAGCAGATCTCCATTCTTAAATGTCCGCCATCCTTTGGATCCCCGTTCGTTACTGAGTACATCGGCAACCACGTCGGCGATTGACAGCACAACCCGCTTAACACGCCATGCTGAAATCAGTCGAGATTGAATCTGTTCACATTTGAGATAGACGGGACCGAAAAGGCCCATTTGATCAATGTCATGCAGCGGCCCGATATACGGCCACAATTTGCTTCGCCCACGATTGATGGTAAATACCGCCAGGGTTTTGCGGCCCTTGGTCAGATGAAGGAAATGAAAGCCGCTGCCGCCGATAGAACGCATTCGGCCGTCAATAAAAATCTCCGCTTCACTTCGGACTCCGGATAAATTCAGGACGTAATTGCCGGTTTTCGGAACGGTCATATGCGAGCGATACCATTCATAGGGCCCGGGATAGCTGTCGGCCCCCATCTGTCTGGGGTTGCTGCTCGCAAGCCAGGAGGAATCATTAAATTGGGTTGCGGCCGGCTGATCGTCAGCGCGCCAATACCATCTGCCCAGAGGAGGAGCCACGGGGATGCTGAACCTTGGAAACTCGACATTCTTCTCCGTTGGCGGCCCGCCGGGTGACAGCAACCCGAGGGGAATCCCGGCCACATGGTTCAACATCGGCCGTTCAATATTCATCGTAAGTTCGCCTTTTAACAGGTGAGCATGGCCGATGAATTGGGGTCCCCAGACAATATACCGAAGTCGGTGTTTTTTAATAATCCATGTGTCATGAGCTAGAGCATTGGACATAACGACGAGACGGAATTGGTGGCCGTCGCCGGTAATCTGATAGACATGCGGACTACCGGACGTGAACTTTATGTTTTTCGAAAACTCCCCCGGGCGGATGGATATCCACCCTCTTGATGCTTTGGCGTTTTTGGTATTCGCCGTTTGAATTCGCACCAGTCCGGTGCTGCCGGGGTCGCCATACATGATAAGGGTGATGACACCCGGTTTCTGGCGAAAATATCCCAACACCCGCCCGCAGAGTGCACTGATCTTGAACTCTGAATTCAGCTTATAACTGAGAATCACAGGGATGGTGCGATTGGCCGGCAGAAGAATCTTGCCGCCGATTTGAGCTATTACCGTGCGCGGGCGCCGGGTGAAGTTGCGGAGAAAGACGATGGTCCCGGCCGATGATTCACGGGCGGCAATCTTGGCATTGGGAGCGAACTTCTCATATTCAGGGGTCACATCCTTACTGTCAGCGAGTACCGATTGGAAACTGCGACCGAAATAATTCGCCTGCTTGTAATTATAGTAGCTGGGACGCAGATCACCCCCCTGCCCCACGGGGGCGCCGAAATCATAGCTGGCCTGAGTGGAGTGATCGTTCCAGTGAGAGAAATTACTGCCGCCAATCGTCATATAGATGTTGTATCCGGCACCGCCGTCCGCAATGACATCCCACGGCGCCCGCATCATCACCATCCGCCGATGGGAGCCGACAGGCCATTCGCCGTATTGAGAAAACCAACCCGACCACATTTCAGAGGTAAACCAAGGTGTTTTCGCGTCGGCGTGATTAAAAGGGCGTTTACCAGCCGGGTCCGGCCCGTGATGCTGACCGCTGAAGAACATCGGAACATCGACACCCCGTTTTATGCATTCATGGTAGAAAAATTTATAGTAATGATTCGGCAGTACCGCGCCCCACCCCTGCTGGTCTTCATTATCCAATTGCATCATGATAATCGGCCCGCCATGGGTTACCTGAAGAGGGACCAGCATTGGGAGTAGTTTGTTGTAATATTGGCGTATGGCGTCGAGGAACGGCGCATCGCCGCTCCTTACTGATAGTCCGGGGATAAAGCGCAGCCATACAGGATAGCCGCCCGAATCCCACTCTGCATCGTCGTAAGGGCCGATTCGCAGCATGACATAAAAGCCCATCTTCTGGGCCAGCTTCACAAATGCCACGATGTTGTGGCGTCCGTGGAAATTAAATTGCCCTTCGCGCGGCTCCTCATAATTCCAGAATATATAGGTGGAGATGCAGTTGAAGCCGGCACGCTTCATCTTTTCCATTCTGTCGGCCCACATGGAGCGTGGGATGCGAGGATAGTGTAGCGAACCGGAAACAACAAATACCCTTTTGCCGTTGATGACGAAGCCCCTGCCGTCGATACGGATTTTTGATGCGACGGACTTGGGTGGAGGAAACATCGATGCTCGGGCGGCGGACGGGGAAAAGAGAACCGCCATCAGAATCATGGGCCACAAAATCAGATATCGTCCGAATATGCTGGTCGATCGTGACCGATTTTTCACCGCAAATGTCCAACTACCGTAACCTGCATGATAAGGGGTATCCACTGGAAAGCCTGAAACCTTTCTGCACCCGATTGCCTTAAACATTACTCTGACATCACAGCTCTGATGCCATGACCATTACCCGCCCGTCATGAGGTCTAAGACAAACATGCATCACTGGCCATGTTATATCAGGTCTTCACGTTCATGGCTGCGATTTGTTTCGCCTTTGAAGCCAATGGATGGTGAGATTCAGAGAAGTGTGCTGTCGCCCGGGTGGAGAGATGAATAAGTCCCCATCGATGGTAGATATGCCGATGCGATCATTGTAAGATAAGTATACAAGGTAGGCACCGAAAGTGAGCGATCAAACCACCACTTCCGATTCTCGAAACTTTTCTTCTATGGCGCTGCGGGTCTATTCACTTCTCACCCGTGGGCAGTTCTCGGATGCTGCCGGCCTCGTCAATCGACATCTGTCACAGTTGGCACCGGAGCAGGTCCACTTAAAAATTATGCTCCCTGCGATCGGGCTGGCGGGATCAAAGGCAACATTAAGAGAGATTACCCGTGAATCGGCAAAGATCATATTTTCAGATTTTGACAGGCTCCTTGATCTGTGTCGGAGTTCAATGAAACGGCAGAACCCATTGGGATTGGAGATGCATGCAGTGAGCCTGCCCGGTGAATTGCATGGTGCGGGTCTGAAAGTGATCTGTGATTGGCTTTGGCGTGACGGGTGGGATACGCATCTGGATCATTGCGGGACCGATGAAAAAGTTCTTGCCGCGCATCTGCTGAAAAAACCGCATCATATGGTGGCCATTTCCTGTTCTACGCCGCGGCAGGCCACAGCCGCCCGTCGATTGATCCGCCATTTGCGACGCGGAGGTTTTGCAAGCTCCATTTGGATCGGTGGAATGGCGATCAACGCTTTTCCAAAACTTTTTGAACGCAGCGGAGCGGACCACACTGCACCGGACATCGTGCGATTTACGCGTGAACTGGCGACTGAGTTTGGATACTCAACCGCCACGCCGCCCTATCTTTGATCGCGCCAGCGGCGCTGGGGGGCAATTCTGGCCATAAGTTCAACCTCAACGGCCGCGTTTAGCGGTAGCGCATTTACCCCGACGGCGACGCGCGCATGTCGGCCGAGATCACCAAAAATTTCCACCAACAGGTCGCTGGCCCCGTTGGCAATTTGGGGCTGGCCGTAAAAATCATTTTCTGACTGCACGAACACTCCCACCCGCAGGATTTTCACCAAACGGCCCCAGTTGCCATCGAGTGCGGAACTTTTCAGGACAGATAGACCGTTAACCAGCGCTAGTCTTGCCGCCTCTTGGCCGTCTTCCATGGATAAATCATGAGGTACCTTGCCACAAAATTTAATCTTTCCATTTTTTGACGGTAATTGGCCACTGATGATCACCAGATCATCGAAAACCACGCAGGGCAGATAGCTTGCCACGGGCTTGGGCGGCTCCGGCAGAACAATCCCAAGTCGGGTGAGGTTCAGTTCAATCTCAGTCGGATCTGCCATCTGATTTAATCGAATTTGACGCCTGCAACACGGTCTGCCTTGGGGCATGTGTCCCCAAGGCAGACGCTGCAATTTCAGTAACGAATGGCCTTGGCAATGATGTGTGCCATGATGGCTTCACCTTTGATGTTCGGATGCACGCCATCGCGATCATAATACTTTGGAATGCCCGGCAACTTGGCGAAAACATTAATAATCGGCGTGTGGGTGACGTGGGCGGCCTTGGTAATAGCCGGGATGACACCGCGAACCAGATTTGCCTCAATAATGTGATAGGACGGCTTGAGAATTTTGGGTGGGTAGCAGATGTAAACTTTCGGGTGAGTCGGCAGCTTCTTGAAAAGATTAATCATGGATATGGTATTGGCTTCAAAATCCTTACCATGTTTATCCCAATTCCATGGCTTGGTGTCGTTGGTGCCGAGCATGATGATGACGATATTCGGTTTGAAGTGAATCGCCCATTTGAATTGGGCTGTTTTCCAATAGGGAATATCGCCTTTCTTCAACATGGTTGCACCGGAGTGCCCGCAATTCAACGTCTTGTACCGATGGCCGAGGATACGACCAAGTACAACCGGCCAGGCATTGTGCAGCCGTTTGGGAACAATTCCAAAAGTGATGCTATCACCAACGCATGAAATACGAATCGGAGCCGCCGCCGCTAACGACGTCCCCCCGAGAATGATGGCGAGTAATACCAAAAGGCCGGCCGATTTTCCCAAACCTCGATTGATCACCATGATGAGACTCCAGTTAGAAAATCCAAAAAAACTTCATTTATTGCTCATAGTTTACCACAGGGCTCTATGTCTTGGCAATTATCAACGAGATGCCTTCCAAATGGGCTCGCCATCTGGGTGCGCCATCCGACGCCGACGGGCGAGCATCGCTTTGGTGCAGCCGATGATCTCGGCCATCGCGTCATCGGTCATACCGGCGGCCAGCATGGCGGCAATCAGCAGACCGCGTCCTTTGGTAATCCTGCGCGGCTCATTGAGGTATCGGTAGTGAGCACCACGATACCGTTCCGCAACATCGCTCTGCGCGGGCTTGAGACCGACACGCTGCGTGCGCCAGATGGGTATCGGTCGTCGGCGCTGCAAGGAGATATGCAATGGATTTTTCCGGCTCCACGCCGGATATCGTGAAATCATGCGGTCAAGCTCGGCCATGCTTGCGGCGTGAAGGGTGTTCATCCATGCATCGACGACCAGCGAGGGGCCGCTGATCAATTCTCCATCCCGTATCTCCGTCCGCCCCCCACCGGAGAGATGAGCATTTCGCGCAACAAGGGCCATGGACCGGAGTAAAATCCCGCCGGACGAGAGGCGATTACCGAAGCACAGATCAATCCCCTTGAAGCTTCCGCCGCGAAAGCCGCTACCCTGCCGATGAAGATACCAGACTCCGGGATTTTTCTGCAGAGGATGGCCGTGTACGAAGGGATCAGGGTGCCGCGGAGAGTTGTAATAAAATTCTATTTCAACAAGCCGAAAGATCAGCTCGCCGGCATGAAGGATGCACCGGTTGAGAAGCCTCTCGGCCAGCCGGTCAAACCATTCTGCAGTTGACGTGTCGCGGGCACGTCGGCCTGCAGACAATAAATTATCCCACGGCGTTTCGGACATGAATTTTCAACCCCTCGCATGATCCCGTCCGGTTCATCGGAAAATATCCGCTGGCGCAGGCTTTGAATTGCATTCGAGGTGGCGTCAGGCAAATTGCCGCAGAAAACGTACATCATTCTGAAAAAGATCGCGAATATCGGCAATTCCATGCCGGCGCATGACAATTCGCTCGATGCCGAGACCGAACGCGAATCCGGAATAGATTTGCGGATCAATGCCCACCGCACTCAAGACGTTCGGATCCACCATACCGCACCCGCCAAGTTCCACCCAGCGTGATGAACCGCCGGTGGATGTGAATTGTATGTCGAATTCAGCGCTTGGCTCGGTGAAGGGGAAAAAGCTTGGGCGAAAGCGTGTCCGCACCGAGTCGCCGAAGAAAGCCCGCGCGAAAAGGTCGATGCATGTTTTGAGGTCCACCATGGTGACATTTTTGTCCACGTACAAACCTTCGAGCTGATGGAACATGAAGGAGTGCGTGGCATCGACGGTATCGGGACGATAGACCCGGCCGGGTGCGATGATCCGCACTGGCGGCTTATGCGATTCCAGCACGCGAATCTGGACGCTGCTGGTTTGAGACCGGAGCATCAGCGGCGGCTCATCCGGTTTCAGATCAAGGTAGAAATTATCGAGCGGATGGCGGGCGGGATGATCGAGTGGTACGTTGAGTGCTTCAAAATTGTGAAATTCATCTTCCAGTTCCGGTCCATCCGCGACGGAATATCCCATCTGGGAGAACAGATCGATCAGGTCATCAATAGTTTGCTGGATAAGATGCAGGCAACCGGGCCGGTAGGGATCGTGCGAAATACGCCCCGGCTCGGTGACATCCACCCCCTTGACGGCCGTCGGTTGAGATTCGAGTTCGCTTTTGCGTCTTTCAAACGCTTCGGTGATGGTCTGTTTGACTGCGTTGAGTGCCTGACCATAACTACGTTTCTGATCCGCCGGAATTTGTTTGATGTGGTCGCTGGCCTGCTTAAGCAAACCCTTGGCACCGAGATACTTGATTCTGAAGGATTCAAGTTGCTCGGCTGTTTGAACCGCTGTCATTTCCGCTTGAGCGGCATTGACCAGTTCCGTGAGATCCATCGTCAAAAAGCTCCGCAGCTCAGCCGGTGACTTGAAGCATCAATGAAACGAAAATCAACCATCCACCGGACCATTCCGCCCTTACCGACAGGTCCATTACCGCTTGGATTCGGGGAACTTACGCAATACCGAGGGCCTCTTTGGCCTTGGCAGCAATGGCGTCGAAGGCTGCCGGGTCACAAATAGCTATTTCGCTAAGGCTTTTGCGGTTGAGCGTAATGTTGGCTTTGGCTAAACCGGCAATAAGTTGGCTGTAGCGCAGGCCGCGCATGGTAGCAGCAGCGTTGAGTCGGGTAATCCACAGTGCCCGATAGTCGCGTTTCTTTTCCTTGCGGCCACTGAACCGATTCGCACCGGCGCGCAGAAGTGTTTCGTGCGCTGTTTTATACAGTTTACTCCGGCCGCCGACAAAACCTTTGGCTCGTTTCAGAAGCCGTTTGTGTCGCTGTTTTCTGGCTGCACCAATTCTAACTCGTGGCATGATGTAATATCCTCAAATATCGCAAATAAGCAAACTTAAATTTGCACTCAAGCCCGCCGATCCAAACGCTTCTAATCTGCCATCAACCGGCATTTCGAGACCACTTGGAAGGCGACGCCATCCAAGGTGCGTCAGCGGGCGTTGCGTCCGAGCAGTGTGACCATCTTATCGGCATACGGCCCGGTGATGGTGGTCGTTCCACGCAACCGCCGCTTCCGGTTACCGGACTTTCCGCTCTGCAGGTGACCTTTGTTATGCTTGTGGAACTTTACCTTACCACGAGCGGTAACTTTAACTCGCTTTTTAATACCCTTGTGGGTTTTTGCCTTGGGCACTTTGCACTCCGCCTACATCAACGCACCGAAATCCCGGCGCACAGATCCACCTCCGCTTGGAGCCACTTCGGCCTGCCGCGGTCGGTTGACCAAAGCCCGGTATTGTAATCGGCTTTTGTCGAGTCGTCCAACCCGCCGGAAATCGCGTAGCGGCCGGGCGTGCATCCGATGCGGCTTGCTTCAGGGTGTGAATGGATGGGCGGGGCGTTATCCGAAATTCCTGCTCTGTCAATGCATGCCGGCCATCCGGGCGTAGCGGCGGGCAGCGGCGAGCATGTACCGATTCGCCCGATAAACTGTGCTGTCAACCGCTTTCATCGCCCGGGCAACATCCGCTGCAGCGAAAAGGTAACTC
>JAKAVA010000036.1 GCA_021827645.1 Planctomycetota bacterium | reverse complement strand
CCACCATCATGGTGGTGCACGCGATGTTTGCCACCATCCTGGCTGCCGCTCCCCGCTATGAAGGTAAAAGTCTCTCGCCGGTGAAACTCTCCAAAATATCACGGGCTATCTATTCCGGCCTCTGACGACGCCGGTACGGATCGGCTGCCGGCACGGTGCGGTCCACAACCTCATCATCAACCCCGAATCGCTGCCAAAACCCGGCGATGTGAAAACGTCTGCGCCGAAACCGAGAAAAAACGCCCGTCAGGCCCCGGCGACCGTCGAACCGCAGCGAGAGCCGACCCGGCACGCGCACATATATCAACATCCGTCAATATCATGCCGCTCGAAAACCCTACATCGCAACCGGCTCTTTTGAGAATTTCTATATATGCGACAATCAAAGACCGCCCGGCATAGCTACAGGCGCACTTGTCCAAGGGCGGGCACGCAATTTAAGGATTTGGCAGTGCCGGTCCTTCTTGATCATTACCAAATCGGTTTTACTGCCAAAAGTTGAGACCACCCGTTCTGGCTTCGAGTCGGCATTACATTTGCGAGACGTTTTTCATATGACGTGGCCGTCGTAATAAAGGACGTGACCACCGGTTACGTTGTGGTTGCCGCCGTTGTCATGATTTGAAAAAGTTTGCCATGCGCCGGCGGTGGCAGCATAACGAGCGGGCCGCAGGCGCCGGTGGAATAAATCCGCCGGCTCGCATTTGCGATGGTCGTTATTCACCTGCTTCGCGTGAGTCATGCCCCCGGCGAGCCGGTGGATTTGTCCGCACCATCGCCGAGCGCTTTGGGCGCCATGGAAGCTTTGAGTTTTGCCAATTCATCGTCCATGCCCGCTGTAGCGCGCAGTTGATCGAGGTCGCGCTCGGTTTGCGTTCGAGAATCAAGGGGATCGGGAATGGCCCCGGAGTCGGAGAGGCTTTGCATCGCATCGGCACGCGCCTGCATTTTATCGGTCTTATCTTTGGCTCGCTGGAGTGCATCACCGACATCGTTGAAATTTTTTCCCACACCGGAAATGCTCTCCGAAACCCTGACTTGAGCCTTGGATGCGTTGTACTGGCTCTTCATGACTTCCTTCTGCACGCGGAACTGTTCAATGCGCGATTCAAGCTGTTTTTGATAGGCAATGAGCTTCTGCGACTGTTCCACGATATGGTCATGTGCCTGTTGCAGCATCTGGAGCTTCTGGGCGGCGGCCTGCTTGGCCAGGAGAGCCGCCTTGGCAAGATCATCACGATTCACCTGCACTGCCATTCGTGCGTCACTGTCGCTGTGTTGAATTTCAAGTTGCGCAGCATCCATCTGATGTTCAAGCGACTTTTGTTCGGTCACCACATCGGCAAGATTACGCCGCGTTTCCTGCAGGCCGGAAAGCATGCGTTCATACGAAAGATCAAGCGTATCATTGGGATTTTCAGCGCGTGATAGAAAATTATTGACCTTGGCTTCAACAATATCCGAGGCGCGCTTGAAGAAACTGGACATCTCGAACTCCTTTCATGGTGTATTCAAACTTTGCTTTCAGTCATTGACCGGGATGACAATCTGGGGTGACGCAGGTTCCGGCAAAACCGATTGATCTTCAATGGGTTTGACGGCCGTGCCGACCGCAAAGAACTCGATGACATGCGGCTGCCAATTGTGCGATCCCTCGTGCAGATTCACCCCCACAATGCCCTCGGCGCCGGCCTCATGAGCTTCATTCTGCATCCGCTCCATCGCCAATTCGCGGGCATCATACATGGCCTGGGTAAACTGTGTGATCTCGGTATTGCGGCCGATATTGCCAAGCGATTTGAGGAATCCCTGGTGCGCCACATGATACACACACGACCCCATGACCATCTCCAGCGGCCGATGTCCCGCCTTAAGCAGCATCCAAAAATCCTGCCCGGAGAGGTCGGAGGTGAACGGTCTTCCCTGCGGCCCCTTGAAACCGGGATGACCGGAACTGTGGGCGATGGCCGTTCCAATGGCCATGAATTCGAGAATCTCGCGATCCCATTCCAATCGTTTGACTTCCAGCCGGACGCCTACAACGCCATCGGCCGCCACCGCCTGGGCTTCTTCGGTCATGCGTGTCATGGCCAGTTCGCGGGCGTGATACATCGCCTGGGAGAGGACATTGAGTTCCTGATTTTGCGACCACTGCCCGTACTGGATACCCATGTGATAGATACATGAGCCGACGCACAGACCGATGGGTTCAAAACCGGCTTCACGGACCATCAGGAATTCGTTGACCGAGAGATCGGAGGTGAAAATTCCTTCGCTCTGGCCGCTCTCTCGCAATCCCTTGAGCCGCTCAATGGCATGTTTGGGGAGTCCGTCGAGTGCTGGATTCTGCGACATATCAAATAACCTCCTCGGTAATTTCAAGCGATCGGCGCATCGGTTTATCCTGAACGCTAAAAACAGCTTTAACCTTTACAGGTCGATGCATTCCCGGTTCGTGCTGAACTGCGGTTCCCATCGCAATGTGGCGATACATACAGCGGCCAGCCGGATAGTTTTCGTCGGGCTCAAAATAGAGCAATTCTGAAAATTGCGTGCGGGCGAGTACTCCAGTGCCCAATCGCGCTCCATCACTGGCGAGCAGGCCATACGCCGCCTGCCGGACACGATTGACGAATTGGGAAATGGTGGCCATTTCCCGATTCATATATGGGGCGGCTGTGAGAGAATTTATTGCGCTTTGGCGCATGTAAGCGGGTTGATAGAGCCAGTCATAATGGGCACCGATGGCCAGCCCGACAGGGACGATGCCGGCTTCAAGCAGCCGGACAAATTCCAGCGCCGAAACTGTTGCGACCAACGGCTTTTTGGAGGGGGGAAGCGAATCGACGGTGACGGCGGTTCCATAAACGGCAAAGTCCATCTGCTCCCGCCCCAACTCGGCGAGACGCGAAACTTTCATCCGCACATCGACGACGGCATTGGCCCCGAGAATCACGGCCTCGTCCACCATGCGCTCGATGGCGGCGTGCCAACCTGCCGCATGGCCCTTGGTCCAGGAGAAGCCGAAATTAAACCAGCAATTACCGGAGACCATTCCGGCAGGACGGATGCCGTGCGTACGCATGGCCATCAGACTGCCGATGGAGGTGGTGGAGACCCAGGGAAGTTTGTGTTCGCGCGTATCGGCGAGACGCTTGATGACGAAATCGGGTAATCGGCCTGAATCAAGAGCGGTTTGCCATGCAGCATCTCGCGCCTGCTGCTCAGCAAGGTGTTTGGCGGCATCGGGATCGGGGGTGCCACCAATAATTCTGCCGAGCAATCCCATGGCCAAATACCTCCACTACATTTGCCGATCTTACGTTACCGCCAAGCCATTTAGCTTTCACGCCAGAAAAAATGCCGCTCCAACGCGGGGCCGGGCACGGTTTCAGCGGCTATTCGCCGACCAGAAATTCGCGCAGAACGCTGTGCGATTTTTCGGCGTCTGCCGCCGCCGTTTTAAGTTCGGCGTCGACTGCTGTTAACCAATCTGCCAGGGACAAGTCGTCGGATTTAAGCGTAACCCCTCGGACAACTTTGGTGCGGCTGGTCTTAATCCCGGCCGGCTCTTTTTGTAAGACAAATTGAAAATTGCCGAGTTGCAGGCTGATACTCGATACGTGCTGCGTTTTGGCGAAAAGCCCGTCGCGTTTACGCTGCACCTGCACCATCCCGGGCAGACTCTGTTCAAGTCGGACGGCCAAGGCTTCCAGAAATGCGTGCATGTCTCCATTGGACCGACGCATCCAGGCGGAGTAAATATCGAACGTGTCGCCGCTACTCATAACAAGTGGGAGTATAGCTCATGAGTGCGGAGAGGCAAATCGCAATGGGCGACAATCCCCCTTGGCAGGCAGCTGATCCTGTTGCCGACACAGGAGACCTGATGGTAAGACGGGGAACACTCAAGGTTACCCCTGCCGCATGATCCCCTTGAGATTGGCCATGGTCTGGCTTACGTCTCCGGAACGCATGAGCGTTTCGCCGATCAGAACGGTTCGGATACCAGCGGCCGCGAGGCGCTGAACGTCCGCTTTATCGCGGATACCGCTTTCGGCCACCAATACCTGTTTATCTTCCACAAATTCCGCCAGCCGGATACTGTTGATCAAATCCACTTGAAAGGTGGTTAAATCGCGGTTGTTAATCCCCAAAAGGCTGTAACTTCGCATTGGAAAGCCGAGGATCGACCGCATGCGAAGCAGACTTTCCATCTCGTGCACCTCGATAAGGGCGGTAAGGTGCAGTTCGGCGGAGAGAATCAGCAGATCCATCATCTGCGAATCGGTAAGGATCTCCGCGATGAGCAGGATGGCGTCTGCGCCGGCGACACGCGACTGCCACACCTGGTAGCCGTCGATGATGAAATCTTTTCGCAGAATCGGCAGGGGTACCTGCTTGCGAACGGCCGCGAGGTAGCTGAGCGAACCCTGAAAATATTGCTCATCGGTGAGCACGCTGAGTGCATCGGCGCCGGCGGCATGATACATTTGCGCCTGACGAACCGGATCGAAATCGGCCTGAATGACACCGGCTGATGGTGACGCTTTTTTTACCTCGGCAATGACATTCACCAACCCTTTCGGTTCCTGCGTGACAGCTGAGAAAAAATTCCGTACCGGCATGCAATCCCGATACATGGCTTGGAGTTCGGTCAGCGGAGTAACCTGGCGAGCGGCGGCTATTTCCTGCTTCTTGGTATTTACGATTTTTTCCAATATATTCAGTTTGAGTTCCTTTTTACCGGAGTCGCTGTTGGTTTCTTTGAGTAATATCCTGTTCCCTGCCGCCGTCTTGGCGGTATCCGTCAGTATCTTACTCAAACTGAAGGTATTTTCACCGCACAAGCTGGATAGCGCCCCCCAACGTCCGAACCGTCTTACCGCGATTGAGCTTATCGCCACCCTGTTTGTGGCTTTGGCGATACCCATTCTATTGCGTTCTGTGATCAAGCGAGTTGATATCCTGAGCAGCCTGATGGATGTCATGGCCGCCCTGTTCATCATACTGGCGGTAAGCCAACGATTTGCCGACGGGCGCCGCGGTCTGGGGATTGGGGGGCCGGGGAAATTAAAAGCCGTCGGCTTTGGGGTGCTGCTGTACGTTGCTGTCATGCCATGGTTGATTATCGTTGAGGCGCTGTCCGCGATTGGCCAAAAATTGTTCCTGCATGAAAAAAATCAGCTTCATCCCGTTCTCAAACAACTGGAAAAAACGCACAGCCCGGAACAGATTTTGTCGCTGGTGGTGATGATCTGCATCATTGCCCCCATCGCGGAAGAACTTTTTTTCCGCGGATTGCTGCAAACCCTGATTATCCGCACCATTGCGGTCGTGCGGCGGCGGGATACCGATGCGGAACATGTCCGGGGAGGCGAGCGGCTGGCCGGGATTCTGATTGCGGCGGCGATCTTTGCGGCCATCCATCTGTCCGTGACTGCGGATGCGTGGTCATGGCTTCCCGCGCTGTTCCTGCTGGGGGTGACTTTAGGCTACGCCTATGAGCGCACGGGAAAGCTATGGGCTGATATTACGATTCACTCTTTGTTTAATGCATTCGCGGTGGTGATGATTGTCGGTTTTCATGCCGGGGCACCTGCAACGGCCCATACGCCGGTGGCCAAGCCGCTGCGCGGTATAACGCCGTCTTCGGTATCGCCGGCCGGTCCGCCCCAACAGGGATTGCGTCCGGCTTCACCTGATCTGGTAAAATTACGGCCCAGTGGGGCCGTTTTGCATGCTCGCTGAGTCAACCGGGGAACGGACTTATGGTGCAGATTCTCAATGCGATTCTTCAATGGGTGTGGATTGCGGTGATATTGGTCTGGATTATTGGCGCAAGAATGTCGAAAAAGCGAGCCGCAACATCATCGCGCGCCTGGATGAAGGGGTATTTCATACGGGTGGGGATTGCTGTGCTGCTGGTGGTGCTTATCAATACGCCGGCGGTTTGGCAGTCGGTGATGGGATTGCAAATGCGGGCGGAGGTGTTTGACATCGCGATCTTGAGGTATGGTGGTTTTGTTGTGGCATTACTGGGGATCGCATTTGCGGTCTGGGCAAGAATTCAGATCGGGCGTAATTGGGGCGTCCCAATGTCGCTGCGGGAGAACCATGAGCTGGTGACTGGCGGCCCTTACGCGATTGTGCGGCATCCGATCTACACCGGTATGTTTTTTGCGTTGTTCGGGTCAGCATTTTTTTACCAATCGCCAGTCATGCTGCTCGTAACCGCCATATTCGCAATATATTACATATTTGCAGCCAGACGCGAGGAGCGTACCATGCTTGAACAGTTTCCGGATCAATATCCGGCGTATCGCAGCCGGACCAAGATGCTGATTCCATTTATCTTCTAAATTTTCTGATCATCATAGGGCAAGTATTGATCCTACTGGCGGCACGGCTCATTATTGGAAGTTGCGGCGACGGCCGCTCTGCCGGGGGATGAATAGGCATGTCATGATTATTGGCGAGGCTACGTACCGCTTGTCGACGGAGACGAAGACCAAGGCGCCTCATGTGCCGTGGCGGCGCGTTGAGGGGATGCGGCACGTTCTGGTTCACGATTATTTCAAGATTGACTGGAACGAGGTTTACATCACGGCACGCAAGGATATTCCGCTGCTTAAGCCACAGACAGAAGATTTACTGGTGCAATTGGGCGAAGAAACGCGGTGAGACCAAATGCGTAGGAAGGCATCATGGGCCGCCACTTGGGGAAGCGTCTGCTGCAGGCCAAGCCCGTTGGCTGTGATCCCAAATGTGCCTATTCATTTATCTGTCGCTGTAAAAAGTATTGGGCAAATCTTGGCAGGAGCCTCATTCCCCGCACGTTATCGTCCCGGTATGAATTCCAACGTGGCGCAATTGGGCCGCGATCACTGAAATGCCAAGTCATGAGCGCAAAGCGGAACTGCACCGCACCTCGGCGCGGTAACGGAGGCGTAATTCCTGCCTGCGGCAAAGCCATTCCGCATTCCGCATTGGGAATTCCCGGCAAAGATGAATAGACTCATAGCATGGGCATCGGTTCGTGTTGAACGATGCGGTGGCGAGGCGACTGGAGTACCGGGGGCGAACTCATGGCCTTCCGCAGCGCCCGGCGGCCTTTGCCTGAGAATGTGTTTTGGGTAAACCCGGCGGCATTTTATGACTATTAAATTTCAACTGGCCGTGATCTTCGTTCTGCTCTCCATGATTCTACCAACGGCGGCGTATGCGTCGCCGCATATCGTGTGGAAGGTCAACGTCCATGAACCTGTTTACAGCGTACCGCGGGTCTCTGAAGGAACCGCCTATTTTGATTCGGCGCAGGCAAATGGTTTCAATGTTTTTGCTGCCAGAAACGGGCGGGTGATCTGGAAGTATGCCACCGGCGGCGCCATCCAGATGCCGGTGACCATAGGCGGCGTTCTGTATCCGGCGCACCGCGGTCCGGCGCAGGTATTCGTAGCCTCGGACGTTGGGAACATCCACCATATGCGGGCCCTGAATGCCCGGAACGGTCAGTTGGTATGGGACTACACGAGGAATGAACCGCCGCAGTGTATGTGCAGCCATGTCACGCATTTTATGAAACATCTTTTGTTTGCGGAGACCGATGGGCACAGTCTGTATGCGTTTTCGCCGTTTGCCAATATTCCGAATCACCGGATTTGGGAATTCAAAGGAGATGGTGCCAAACTTACCGCACCGATCACCGTGGCTGGCTTGGTGGTATTTGGATCGGCGGATCATTGCGTCTATGGCCTCGGCGCCCGGACGGGGAAGGTGATCTGGAAAGCGGCGACGGGGTACACCTTTGAGGCACAACCTGCCGTGTATCATCATGTTGTTATTGTTGGCAACACGGGTGGAACGGTGCACGCATTTAGCGCCATGACGGGAAAGTCGCTGTGGAGTTTCAGCACCAACGGTCCTATCACCACCAGAGCCGTTGTCTGGAAAAATAATGTGTATGTTGCCTCCGGCCCGGGAGATCGCGGGGTATACGACCTTTCGGCTGACGACGGTAAGCAGATTTGGTACCGGCAGTTTTCGGACTACACGAGCTATGCACCGATTCTCGACCATTCGGTGCTGGTTGTGGCATCCCGCGACGGAAATATCGTCGGCCTCTCGCCCAGATCAGGAAAGGTGCCGTGGAAAACCGCATTGCATGGTATGCCGGAATCGCAACCCATTTCATGGAATTCAGATGTTGCTCTGAAGGTGAACGATCATCGTATCATCGTCGTATCGGCCAAAAGCGGCCGGGTGCTCTGGACGTACCGGAGCCGAGCGGTGTTGACGCCGCCGGTCGTCCGTGGGCCGCGACTGTATTTCGGCCAAAGTAACGGGAAATTGGTGGTCGTGGGGTTTTAGGCCAAGGGTGGCAAGAGATGTTGATGCCGGAGGGATATCGTGAACCTGCCGCGACGGCAAATTCAAACCACCAGATGAAACATAAAGGCGGAGTGGGCAACGCTGGCGTTGACGGATCAGGTATAACAAAGTATAACTTTGGCAGGAGCGTCGGATGGCGACACCCGAATTGTAAATACCGGCACGTTACGCTAATCATACGTATGCTGCGCCTTGGTCACTTTTACCAAGTGATCATCAAGGCTTAATGAAGAGCGTTTAAGGGCAAGCATGGGAAGTGTAAATCGAAGGGTTTTCCTCATTCTCGGCACTGCGGCATTAGCCTGTGCAGCGGCACCGTCGACGCAGTCAGCGCTGGCGGATTCTGCACCGGGGCCGGCTGCCAATCCGACAGCGGCCGCAACGGTACCGGTTTCCCCGAGGCCATCAGCGTCATCTGCCTTGGCTGAGGACCCGGCCCCCGTTGTGGAGGCGCCTGAGGATAGCCTGCTTGGAAGCGCGTGGGGACTTCGGCCGCGGCTCAAGGGCGCTGGCATAACGTTTGGCGGATCGCTCATTCAGGATGGTTCGTGGAATTTCATGGGCGGTTTAAGCACGCGAAAATTTGTCTACCGAGCAAGGTTAGACGTTCATGCAACGCTGAACCTTGAAAAGGTTGTCGGCATTCATGGCGGTGAACTCTATTGCGACATGATGAGCATCTGGGGCCAGGACGCGAACGATAACCTCGTCGGAACCTTGCAGGGTTTTGACAATATCGATGCGTCGCCCGCTTTGACGGAAATCTACGAGCTCTATTACCGCCAAAAACTTTTTCACGATCGGTTCGAGTTTAAGCTCGGACGCACGGATGCAAACGACATTTTCGACGCCCAACCCGTCACCGCGAATTTCCTGATTCCTTCTACTACGAACGCCGCAACGGATTATCTCCTTCCGACCTTCCCCAGCCCTGTGCCCGGCGCCGTCGTGTACCTGAGGCCACGGCGAAGCACAACCCTCATGCTTGGAGCCTTCTATACCGATCGATTTCACCCCTCAGCGGTCGACGAATTCCTGAACACGCTGGAGCCTGTTGGTCAACCTACCGGGACATTTTTCATCTCCGAACTGGACCAGGGGTATTCCTTCGGCCACGGGATGAAGGGGACGTTTGGGCTCGGGGCGTTTTACCACTTCGGCAGAGTCCGACGTTTGGACGTCGGAACCCAGGCAGGCTTTGGCAGTGTTTACGGTTTCCTGGGACAAACCCTCTGGCAACCCCGCGCCCACCAATGGCTTCGCGGATTTTTATGCCTCTCGGCCGTCGACGGCCGGGTGAGTCCGATTGATTATGCCGCGAATGCCGGTCTACTTGCGCAGGGCGTCGTGCCTTTTCGCCCACATGATCAACTTGGCATCGCTGCCGATTGGGCCCATGTGAGCCGACTTGCCGGCCTGCCGAAGTCCTACGAGTTGGGAATCGAGGCGTTTTACGCCGTCAATTTGGGCCATGGCGTGACGTTGCAACCGGATTTGCAATATTGGGACAATACCGGCGGCGGAACCTATCCCGATGCGCTGGTGGCCACGGTGCGGATCAGCTTGGCATTTTAAGCGCAGCCAGCGAACCGTGCAGCGATGGCTGGGCGCCGTCGGCCATATCTCCCTGCACTGGTGGCCGTGACTTCCAGCCGCCCCATGGCGGTCCGAGGCGGATACTACTTACGAACGATGAATTTGCCGTACATGCCGGCCTTGGCGTGCATCGGCATTTGGCAGATATAATAATAAACTCCGGGTGCATGGGGCGCCGTAAAGCTTGTCTGTTCGACGTAATATTTCGCCCGCCTGATCGATTTGGCGGAGCGTGGTGCAATCAGTGGCATCAGCATCAATTGGTGCTTTACGGGAATCGCCACCATCATGTGGTAGGGTGGTGCCGTTTTACCAATTACCAGGCCGTGGTACATGCCTGGGCCATAATCCATGTTCAGAAGTAACACTTTAACGCGGGCGCCGGCATGGACGGTGATGGTTGGGTCAACCAGCTTGTGGAGCTCGAAAGTCTGGTCTGGGAAACCCGGCTGCACAGCGATGAAACTGATCTTGGCCAATTTACCCTTGAACATGAGTGTTTTGCGTCGGCCGTGCCGAACCACTTTCCCCTCGCGGTCAGCCGATGCAATAATCCGCATGGCAACTTGGCTTGAAACCAGCCGACCGGCGGGTTGGATGTGTGCGGGCATCGGGCCCATTTTCATGTTGCCCATCGATTTGATCGACGGCTCCTCCATTTTCCGTGTTGCAACCGGTCTTCCGACCATGGCTATCGCGATGGTTGATACTGCAACCAGCGTCAACGCCGACTGGGGAAAAAATCGAGTGCACATGTTGTTCTCCTTTAGCTGTTTTTTCAGCGAATACACCGGCCTTCAAGACCGGTACACTACATCGGTTGTGCCGCCGGCGACGATGGTCCCGGAATCGGTGCGGGGATGTTATCTGGATTAATCCCGTCGTGATTCAGATCGCGTTTTTCCGCCGGCTCGGCGACGGTTCCGGGCGGTGCCAGCGATTTATACCAGCCCACGTCTGCATAACTGGTGATGTTGTCGCGAACTTTGAGGATGGTAAACATGCCGCCCATATCGATAAAACCATAAGGCCCTTTTCCACCTTCCATCGGAGCCGTGTTCGCCATCGTGGGCATATTCATGGGTGTGCTCATGCCGTTCTCCCCCATGGTCATGTATTGGGGAAGAAGTTTCCGCATTTTCTCACCCAGATTTCCGGGTTTTACGCCGATCATATTGCCAAAATGATGTCCCATCTGCGTCATGGTATGGTGCGTCATATGGC
>JAKAVA010000033.1 GCA_021827645.1 Planctomycetota bacterium | reverse complement strand
CAGTTGGCGGCCTTACAAGAGTCCTGAGAGACCCCAGAACCGAAAATCCAGGCATGTTTTGTGGTGGAAACTTTTGGCCCTGGTTGCACGATAATGCGGTTTTTACCCCAGAAGTGCGAAAGTTGGGCTAAAGTCGTGGTGGCTGAAGTTTCGCCAGAGCGGAGATATTGTTGGCGGCGCCCGTGAGCAAACCGCCCGGCTGTGAGGAACCAATGCCGCAGGCGTCACACCCGATGCCCGCGGCCTGATTGCATTCATCCACAACATTTGACAGTAGCCCGCTCCGAACCGGCAGCGGAACCGCCTGAGGTCCAGGCGAACCACTCTGGCGCTCGCGGTGAAACGATTATTCATCTCATAGGCCGCCGCTTTCTGTTTGATGGGGTTACCTTTATTCAGGTGGAAAAACGCTTTCGCCGTCGATCACGACGTACTGCTGTTGCGTTCCATGCCCGTGACCGCCAGCACCATAGCGCTGATCCGCTCCGGCTGATATTCTTGTGGCAAGGCGGCAAATGCCATCGCCGCCGCGTGAAGCGTCGATCCGGTTGTGCAAACATCGTCAACCAGCCAGACATGTTGGCCCGACCAGTCGAGCGGTTTTGAAGCGATGGCTCCACGCAGATTTTCCCGCCGCTGATTGGCGCTTCCCGCCAGCGATTGACGCGGTGTGCGCTTTCGGCGCACCAGACCATCGGCGAATGGCTTGCCCATGCGCCTGGCTAAAAATCGGGCCAATTCCCGGGATTGATTAAATCCGCGGCCGAATTCCCGCCACCAATGGAGAGGTATCGGCACCAGCACATCCACCCGAGGCTGACCTGACCGTTCCCACGCTTCCAGCATCTGCGTTGCCAGCAGGGGAGCCAGCGCCCAATGACGTCCGAATTTGAATTTCGCAATGAGTTCTTTCAACGGGTGCGTGTATTCGCCAACACGAATGATCTCCGCTGTCCCCAGACGCCTTTGCGGGCAGAGCGGGCAGTGACCGGCGCCGCGCGTACGGTTGGCTCCGCAGCGATGGCAATACGGCGCCTGTATCTGTACGGCGAGTTCGTCCCGGATGGACGATGAAACGGCGACATCATGTTGTGCAAGCGGAATCCCGGTCAGCCAGCAGGTTGGTGGCATCAGCAGGTCGAAACTGCCGGTTGCTCCGATGCCACCGGGATTTCGCAATCTCATCGTTCGTCTCCCTGATATCCAATACTCCAACCTTCATTCTAATCGGTCAGTCATTTCTCTGCCGGATCACTTAGGCGCACATACTCCGCAGCATAGTGACAAAATCATTGATCAAAGCGTCCGCTTGCTCGGCATTAATTGCCGTATGTCGATAAGTTAGACAAATCGTAAGTCGGTCATTAAATGTGGTTGTCGCCCACACCAGCGGAAGCAGCGGACCCACCGGAGATACGCGAAAATAATCACGGATTTTCATTCCCACCTCCCCCGATTGACACATCCATTGATCGGTAAGATTAACATTGGATATCCCCGCCAACAAGGGCAGATTCTTGGAAAAGAAAATGGCGTGGTGGCGTTTTTCTTTATAGAGGTTCCAGAAAAAGCGGGTCAAATTGAGGGCCGCCAGAGAGGTCGTCGGTGATGACCGCCGTTTTTGTTCCATATGCTGCCGGTGAACCTTCTGCAACAGCTGATCAACCGGAGCTTGCTCGGGTGCCTGCGTAACCACGGTCGCGAAACCCAGGCATACCCCAAAACTTTTGTTGTATCCATCCCGGTTCTGATCATTTCTGCCGCGCTCGGCGGAGAGAGATTTTCGAATATCAACAATCGAGCCTATCGCGACGCGATCGCGGGCTCCGTGCCCGAAACGCCGCGGTTTGTAGCGATCCTTCTGGGTCAAATCACCAAGTAAGCGTGCAATAATCGTGACGAATAGATCATGAACTGAAACTTCTTTACCTCGCGCCGCCTCTTTAACCTTGGATATGAGATCCGATTCCAGCGTCACAACAGAAAGGCCCGTTGTAAAATCCAGCGGATCGGAAAAATGAAGTCGCGCGGCCCGGCGGTGCCTCAGATATTGTCTCAGACATTGCGAGCCACTCTTCAGCCATTGGGTCCTCTCCTCAGATTCGGCTCCAGATACGAATTCTGAGACAAATGAATGGCGGCACGCTTGAAAATACATGCAACGCATCAATTCGCGAATGGACCAACTATCCGCAATCCAGTGATCATACGTTACGATCAGATGAAAACTTCTTGAGTTCTGCACGAGACAAAGCCGAATCGGCGAGCCGCCCTCCGTAAACGGGGTATTGATCTGCCGCGTGATAATATCCTTACAGGATGTCCCATCCGCAACATATTCAATGTTACCCGGTGGTCGGAAGGGGGGAATCAGCTTCAGGCGGGTTAATTCCGCCACAACCTTTTCAGTTGCAGTCTGCCACTGTGCGAGTTCGGCAATGCCGTCAATTTCAATCGCCTGTACGGCGTTGTAGGGCGCTAAAGCGGTCCAGCATCGCATGAGTTTTTGAAATGCATTCAAAACGTGCGTGCTCCTGATGCCGTTGCAAACATTCTAATGGATGCACATTCATTCATGACGCAGTCGTCGAGGAATAAATCTTCCCACTGATTCCATGTACGACCGATAATCCGCACCATGGACCCCGATGAGATACCGTTCCTCACGTCGGGCCTCAAGTTGCAGCATGGTGATATGGATTCCGGCGATGACGGCCATAAGAAGGCTGGGAACCACCGCTACGCTGCAGATCATCAGCAATATCGACAGCGCATAAATCGGATGGCGAACCCATTTATACGGACCGGAAATGATAAGCTGCGTCTTCTCATTCGGGTCAATACCAATTCGCCAGGACCGGCCCATCTTCCGCCAGCACACGAACGTTGCCCACAGCGCAATGAGTCCAATCCCAGCACCGAAATACCCGGCCACCACAGCGGCACGACCGTTCGCTCCAAACGTGCGCACGATGAAAGGGCCGCCGGATGGCGGTAAAAAAAAAGTAACCCATGGAACGACGCACCAGGCCAGTACCGTTGGAGCCCACAGAATACGCAATCGTCGGCCTGTTTTTTCCCGCGGGATCACATTCGGATCACGTCCAATCTTGCGGGATAACCGGTAGCTCTTCACAAGCACCGTTCCCCAATAGACCGCTGTTTCAATTCCGAGGATAAGTTCCGGCACACGCTGGACTATCAAGATGTTCCCCTGCCGCCACGCTGACCAAGCCGCCATTTTAACGCGGTATGGTCGCGGCGCGGCATGACCCAGCTTTCCCATCGCTGGAGCGACCGCTTGATGTAGTGGAGCATCATTTTCTGCACCCCCGGCACGGCGCTGATGTTCATGTGATTGACCGGGCCGGTATTGAAACCCACCTTGGCATAGCGCAGATTGATATTCGTGAGGCGAGTGAGTTCGGGGTCGGCGGCGTGCGCCGGAACTCCGCGAAGAAACGGCAGCCAGTCCGTCAGCGGATGGCTCTTATAAATATCAACGCATCGCTGGACATTCGCCGGTATTGCCGGGGGGGTGACCGGATCCAGCAGCAACAGAAGCGTCACTTCAATCTTATGCCGCCCGAGATAGCGGGCAGTGCGAATCTGATCATCCGCACCGTACGAATGCCCAACCAGAATCAACGGACCCGTCAAATCACCCGCCTTATACGCCTTCAGCAGCCTCTTTCGATAACTATGAGCCGCTTCATCGGCAACGGCCGCTGAAAGCAGCAGATGATGAGTATTGAGTGTTCGGCACAGCGTATCCATCCCGGTGCTGAAGATACCCAGAAACCCGCGCATGGCGTATAGATGGCCGGGATACAGATACGCCTTTTCCGTTGCCGGTGGAAATGTGCGCGCGACGGGATCGTTGGGTTGATTGGTTAAATCCACGCACCCCGACAGGAGTAAAACTCCGGTTAGCATGGTCGGCAGCAGAATGCGGCCGATCAAACGGCGGGCACCTCCCAGGTATTTATGAAACGTGCTGAAAGCTGAGTTGATCGGCGGGGCCCCATGAATGCACTGACCGGAATTCACCATCATCTCCTGTCCGGGAACGTCATTTACCTGCCTGCCCGCGCGGCGCCCGTGAGTTTGTTACGATACCAATCGACGGTTTGTTTGAGGCCGTCATCAAAATAAACCTTCGGTTCATAGCCGATGACTTCACGCGCCCGTGTAATATCGGCCAGTGAATCGCGCACGTCACCGGCTCGTGGGGGTTGGTGCTCCGCTTGGATGGTTCTTCCGAGCAGCTGGCCGATTTTCGCCAATAATTCCAGCAGGCTGATGTTCTGACCGCATGCGATGTTGATCACCTCGCCCGAAAGTTTTTTGGGGCATTGGCCGGAGAGCATATTGGCGTAGACCACATTGTCCACATGGCAAAAATCTCGTGTCTGGCCACCGTCGCCGTAGATCATCGGATTTCGCCCCTCCACACCCGCTGCGATAAACGCCGGAATCACCGCGGCATAATGACTCTTTGGATTTTGTCGGGGACCAAAAACATTGAAATACCGCAGCGAAATGGTTGAAAGCTGATAAACCGACGAGTAAACCGCGGCATAAAGTTCACCCGTGTATTTACCTACAGCATAGGGACTTTTGGGTGTCGGCATCATCGTTTCTTTTTTGGGAAGTTCTGCGGTATCACCATATGCGCTTGAACTTGCGGAATAAACCACTCGTCCCACGCCCGCTGCCCGCGCGGCATCAAGAATGTTGAGTGTACCGGTGATGTTGACATGGTTATAACCGATCGGATCGGCAACGGAACCCGGTACCGATCCGCGCGCTGCCAGATGGAAAATCACCTTGACCCCATCAGCCGCCTTCCGGCAGTCGTCCGGTTCTGTAATATCGCCTCGAATGATTTCAATTTGATTCTGTATATCCAACAGGTTTTCAATATCAGAACTGGAAAAATTTTCCAACACCCTTACTCTGGCACCAGAAGCGAGCAGGCCTCGGACCAGATGCGAGCCGATGAATCCAGACCCGCCGGTCACCAATACCGGCTTTCCTCGATAAAACTCCATGGTTTGCGTCATAACTCCAATTTCCTTTTCAACAGCGATCCTTATCCGTTTTCATCTCGAAGTGAATCAGGCAAGGGGGCCCCGTGCATCATCCTTCATCACCAGCCGCCGCCCGGTAAGTTCGTCACGCGAGCAGCTTAATCCGCCTCGTCCAAAGCCGGAACGGTGAGAGTGGAGTGCCGCAAAGGTCTATCCCGCCACCACCACGCCAACGGTACCTTCGCGGCCGCCCCCCGGCTTCACCGGTGGCCGACCAACTGCATGATAGTGCAATCCGGCTGCACCGACTTTTCCGCTGGCAAGACAGTTGCGCCCGTCAAATACATGCGTACCGCGCATAATCTGCCGGATGCCCTGCCAGTTCTGCGTGATAAACACCGACCAATCTGTCGCCAGTACAACGGCATCCGCTCCCTTCGTCGCGGATGTCACATCGGGGGCATAGGTGATCTTGTCACCGAGGATGCGCCGCGCGTTATCCATGGCTTCCGGATCAAACGCCCGCACCGTGCAGCCCGCCTCAACCAGCATTCGGGCAATATCAATGGCCGGTGATTCTCGAATATCATCGGTATCCGGCTTAAAGGCAAGGCCCCAGAGGGCAATCTGCGGGCTTTTCACGTCAGAGACCGCCCTCATCACCCGACCGACAAAATCTGCTCGCTGATGCTGATTGGCCCGCTCGATACCTGAGAGGAGGTGCGGCTCCATGCCCAATGACTCCATTTGATGCACCAGCGCCGCTACGTCCTTCGGAAAGCAGGATCCACCATATCCAATCCCCGCCTTGAGGAACGCCGGTCCAATCCGGGGATCCGACCCGATCCCCATCCGAACGCTTTCAATGTCCGCCCCGACGGCTGATGCGAGCCGCGAAAGCTCATTGATAAAGCTGATGCGCATCGCGAGCATGGCGTTGGCGCCGAATTTTGACAGTTCCGCGCTCGCCCGCCCCATGGATAAAATATGAAAACCCTTATCGATTAGCGGCTGGTATATCTCGCGGAGCACGGCCAGGCCCTCGGCGGTTCCAGCGCCAAATACAATGCGGTCGGGATTCATGAAATCATGTATCGCCGTCCCTTCCCGCAGAAATTCCGGATTATTCACCACCTCCAGTCGATGCGGAGACTTGGCCGCAAGCTGCGCCACCTTTTCGCCGGTTCCCGGTGGAACCGTGCTCTTGATGACGATGGTTTTCTCGCTCTGCGCCGCTTCAATTATTTTTTCCACAGCGCCGAAGAGCATGCTCAAGTCGTATCCTCCCTCGGGCGACGGCGGTGTCCCCACCGCAACAAACACAACCTGCGCCTCGCGTACCGCTGAAGAAAGGTCCGTCGTAAACCGCAGCCGTTGTGCCGCAGTTTGTTGAAGAATCATTTCAGAGAGGCCCGGCTCATAAATCGGTACCTTTCCCGCCTGCAGAGATGCGACACGCTTCGTATCCACATCGATGCCCGTCACTTGGTGCCCCAGGGCCGCCAGGCAGGTGCCGCTGACCAATCCGACATAACCGCAACCTACGACTGCAATATTCATCAATCCAATCCTTTTTCAACAGGGCAAAATCACCCGTCTGAATCCGGTCTTAGTTCTCCCGGGCGCCGCCTGATTCAATAACCGCCGATGCATCGGCGGGCTGATCCACCAAGATCTCGACGTACCCATCGACAACCCGTGACGGAACTCTGCACAGCGGACTGAATTTCCGCAAGCCTACCGACTCACCGGTTTTCAGATCAAAAACGCCGTTATGCATCGGGCAGATCACGGAGTCTCCCTCCCGCCGCGCCGAACTCAGCGGAAAATCAGCATGGGGGCAGCGGTCTTCCGACACGATGATCTCTCCATCGACCATCGTCATCAAATACCCCTGCCCGCGGAGCAGCCCGCGGAAGAGTCCATCCGGTGTCAATGCGCTGACCTCCATTATCCGCTCATACGCCTGCAATGATGTCAACTCCATTATTCCGGTATTACTCCCGGCCGGGCATATGCCCATAACCCACCGTTGCAAGATTAAATCGTCAAAGCCCGATACTGGCAAGGATTAAATTCGCGGATACGGTTATGGGGCAGGGTGCTTTGCGTCGCTTCTTGGGACCTTCCGACCGTTAACGATAGACTTTAATCCCGAGGTTGATTGGTTTGCACACGGCTCATTTTCCTCCCTCCGCTGCCTGCGCATTACCCTCGATACTCATGCGGAAGGAAAGCTGTTCGAGTTGCAGCGCAAGATCGACACTCTGCACGAATACATTTGGCGGAACATTCAAATTCGTCGGCGAAAAATTCAGTACGCCCCGGATACCCGCCTGGGCCAGCATGTTCACCACGCCCTGGGCCGCATCCGGCGTAACGGCAACGATCGCCATCCGTACTTGCGTCGCCGTGACACAATCCGAGAGTTTTTCCATCGACTGGATTTCAAGCTCGCCAAATCGCCGGCCGATCTTGGCCGGATCGGCGTCAAACACCGCCGCCAATTGAAAGCCCTTCCGCAAAAACCCCTTGTAGCTCATCAGGGCTCGACCCAGATTCCCCGCACCGATCAAAATGACGGGCCAGACTCGATCGGTGCCCAGGATTTTTTTCAGTCGATGAATCAGTTCATCCACTCGATACCCGACGCCCGGATGGCCGAATTGGCCGAAATAGGTGAGGTCTTTGCGTACCTGAGCGTCGGTAAAGCCCAGAGCTTTACCCAATTGCTTACTGCTTACCGTTTCGTGCGCCGACTGCTGCAGGCTTTCAAGCTGGCGTAGATAATAGCTGATCCGATATACGGCTGGACCGGGTATGTCCTGCATGTCTGGTCGAACTCCGGGCGGCGCGATTTCTCTTATGGTGAGGGGGCAGCTTGCCTTCCTTCTTTTGATTAATTTACGAAGATTGTTTCAATGAGTCAAGGATTTGCTTGATCTATTTTTTCCTCCGGTAATCGGTGTCCCATTTTTCCGCCGGACACATTGGCCGCCTGCTTCGTCCTCACTCTGCTGATGTAACCATAAAAACTCGAAATTCATCGTCAATCAGATGTACACAATGCGAATTCGCCATTGCCCCCCGGGCTTACCCCCCTTATCATCCCGAAAAGGTAAATGTATGCAGCTATCCAAACGCACCCAATATGCCATCCGCGCCATGATATGTCTTTGCGATACCTTTCCACGGGGATTTATTCAAACCCGCGAGTTGGCCAGTCGTGAAAGGATCCCTACAAAATTCCTCGAATCCATTCTTGCGGCTCTTTGTCGCGGTAAGTTTCTCGTGAGCAGAATCGGCGCAAGCGGAGGGTATCGATTGGCCAGGCGTCCTGAAGAAATATATTTAAGTGATTTAATCGGACGCTTGGAGGGTAAAAAACTTTCCTCGGATGGTTCAGCTCCGTCCGAGGATATGCGATCTGGAGAAGTTGCCGTCGATCTGCTTCAGCGCGATCTCACCGCTGCGTTTGAAGGGGTACTGCGCCAGACAACACTTGCGATGCTTAATGATCGCGTGCATCAATACTCTCGTGGAGGTCAAATGTTTTATATATGACTGATTCGGACAATAATAAGGTGGAAAACGTTTCGGCCCCGACTCGAAAGGGAACCGTGGTGTCACATCTGAGATCCGTTTTTATCAGCGGACTTATTACCCTGGTTCCACTGATCGTCACGATCTGGGTAATCGAACTCGTCTATCATTTCGTTACATTCATTTCATACCCGGCGGCGCAGTGGATTGTCGGGTCCAAACTTTTCGAGCACCTCCTCCACGCGCCCTCCCATAGCGTTGAATATCTTGCCCCGGTTATCGCCATCATCCTCTCCATTGCTGCGATTTACGGGCTCGGTATTCTCGGCTCGTTTGTGCTCGGAAGGCAGATACTCAATGCGATTGATCGGTTCATAGAAAATCTCCCACTCCTCAAGGGGATATACAGCACCACCAAACAGGTCATCGGCGTGTTCAGACGCGGTGGTGGGGGGGCTGGCTTTCAACGCGTCGTATTAGCCGAATTCCCCGGCCCGGGCCTTTGGACCATCGCCTTTGTCACCAATGAAATTCAGGATTCCACCTGCGGAACCCATTATGTCACCTTATTCATCCCGATGACCCCGAATCCGACCAGCGGCTTTTTCCAGATGGCTCGGGCAGACGCAGTGCGAAATACGGACTGGACGGTTGATCAGGGAATTAAAATCGTCCTTAGTGGCGGCCTGCTGGCGCCCAGCATGTTGGATTTCGGAGCAAAGTTGGAACGTCCAAAAACTCAGACGTAAGCGTGGATTGCTCCGTCAACTTCCACATTTTCATGCAGGAATTTCGGTCACCCCCTGATGATATCTGGACGCTATACCCCACATTGGAGCAACAATTGATTGACGGAGGCGTTTGACCGATGTCGAATTGCGTTATTGGAGAATGATGATGACAGTGAACCCGGTTTCGGCTACCCCGTCTGCCAATGCCGAGATGCCTCCGGTTGAACAACTCAAGTTGGTGCGAGAAGCCATGCTCGCGGAAATTCGTAAGGTCATTGTAGGGCAATCCGACGTCATGGAACTGCTTATGCTGGCGCTGTTTTCGCGGGGGCACTGCCTTCTTGTCGGCGTGCCAGGCTTGGCGAAAACACTGATGATCAGCACACTCGCCAAAGTCCTCAGCTTGAATTTCAATCGTATTCAATTCACGCCTGATCTGATGCCGTCAGACATTACCGGTACCGACATCATTCAAGAAGATCCGCAATCAGGGAAAAGAGTCTTCAATTTCATACGTGGACCGGTGTTTACCAACATGCTCCTGGCCGACGAGATCAACCGTACGCCTCCCAAAACTCAGGCGGCGCTTCTCCAGGCTATGCAGGAATATCAAGTTACGGCCGGTGGTGAAACTTATGCACTTGAACCTCCATTTTTTGTTCTCGCGACTCAGAATCCTGTCGAGCAGGAGGGCACCTATCCTCTCCCGGAGGCTCAACTTGATCGCTTCATGTTTATGGTAAAAGTCGGCTATCCGCAGAAGGAAGACGAGCGGAGAATCGTCAAGGCGACAACGGTTGAAGCAGGTGCGGAACCGCAGGCCGTGTTATCGGCCGCCGATATTCTGTCCATTCAGAAAATGGTCCGCCGCCTGCCGGTCAGTGATCATCTCATCGATTACGCCGTCTCACTGGTACGTGCCACACGTCCGGGTGAAAAGGATGCTCCCGACTACATCAATAACTACCTGACTTGGGGGGCCGGGCCACGGGCCGCACAGAACCTGGTCTTGGGAGCCAAAGCACGTGCGCTGCTGCGGGGCCGACTCAACGTAAGTTGCGATGATATACGCCAGATGGCCAAACCGGTTCTTCGTCATCGTATCATCACGAATTTTAATGCCGACGCGGAGGGTATAGATGCCGATGCCGTTGTGGAGAAACTTATTGCGTCCGTGAAGGAACCGGATGCCGATGCGTATCGACCGGTGGAATCCCATTGATCTTTCAACCAAGGCACGATGAAAAGCAGCCGCGTTCTGGACTTCATGGACTGCCACCTTGCGTGTCATGGCGCAGGCAAGGAATATTGAAGTTTCCCATCAAATCTGCCGATGCCAATCTTTGGATATTTATCGGCTTCGCCGTCTTATCGGGAAGGTGGACAACTCGGTTTTCGGCGGTCTAAGAGGTGATAGACTCATGACCATCGCGGTGGCAAAAAAACAAAAAATCGCACCCGAACGAAAATACTTTACCCTTGCTGAGGCGAGGCGGGCACTGGTATTGGTTGAAAAGATCGCCACCGATATTCAGCGTCTTGAAGCCCATCGCCGTTCGATCATCCATGAGATTGATGCTGCTCAGCGGCAGGATTCGCCGGCCGAAGAGGTGATTGCCATGGAACAGGAATTTGATTCCCTGACTGAAAAACTCTCTTCGCTTGTTGATGAACTCGGAGCCATCGGAGTAGAACTTAAAGACCCCTCCCGGGGACTTGTCGATTTTCCTGCACTGTTTGAAAATCGGGAAATTCTCCTCTGCTGGCAGCTGGGCGAACCGTCCATCGGATATTGGCATGAAACCAGTGGCGGATTCATCGGCCGACGCTCTGTAGCGGATATTGAGCGGCCTCGCCTCACGCGCTGAACCATCACTGCGCCGAAGTCGAATTCCCTCCTCATATCAGGCACTGGGACGTATACCTGCACCATCCTCGGCGTGTTGTCCCTCCAGATGCACGTGATGTCTGTTGGTTTTCTATGTCGCAACTGAGCAGATATCCATCCAGCGGTCGTCTGATCCGCAGGAGCGATGACCGACTTGTGAGCCGGTTGCGATGTAGGGTTTTCGAGCGGCATGATATTGACGGATGTTGATATATGTGCGCGTCCCGGGTCGGCTCTCGCCGCAGTTCGATGGTCGCCG
>JAKAVA010000003.1 GCA_021827645.1 Planctomycetota bacterium | reverse complement strand
TGGGCACCTCATGGCGGCTTCCACCAGTTCACTTAACGTTTTGGCCTGTGATAATCGAAGGCACGGGGCGCAGACCGAGAGCACCCATGCCATCGCGTCCTTGCGATTCATGGCAGACTCCTTTCCTGTGGCGAATCCGGCGCGCCCGAAATCCCTTTGTCTATCAGTATTACGAACCAACCTCGAATTTATTGCGATCTAAACCAAATCTCCCCTCACGAAAGTGGGTATGAGTCAGCTTATGCCGCCCTTGTCATAATGACGTGAAAAGCGTATTGTTTGCGGCCTGTTTTGAGAGGAATATTCCATGTCCGTTGCACAGCAGATTGTCGACCGTCACGTCCGCCATATCATCGGCAATTACAGCAAGCTACCGGTGGTGATCACACGCGGTCGCGGGTCAACGCTCTGGGATGCCGACGGTAAAAGTTATATTGATTTGTTCGCCGGGTTCGGCGGCACCATACTCGGCCACGCGCATCCGGATCTGGTTAAGACCATTCAATTGCAGGCCCAGATGCTCTGGCAAGTCGGCAACCAATTTTATACCGAGCCGCAGGTTCGGCTGGCGGAGGCGATTCGGCAGGCCAGTTTCGAGGGACGCGGGTTCTTCTGCCACAGCGGGGCGGAATCGGCTGAGGCGGCGATCAAACTGGCTCGGATTTCAGGCGGGCCGAACCGCAAGAAGATTATCTCCATGCAGAAGGGATTTCATGGTCGCACACTGGGCGCATTATCTGCCACCCCGGGCCCGGCGCAGCAGGGATTTGATCCGCTGGTACCCGATTTTGTCCATGTTCCCTACAACGATCTGAGCGCCGTCGAACAGGTGGTCGATGAGCATACCGCTGCCATCATCGTCGAGCCGATTCAGAGCGAAGGTGGGATGAATGTCCCGAGTCCGCAATATATCGCCGGTCTCCGGGCACTTTGCGATCAGACCGGTGCAGCCTTGATTTTTGACGAGGTTTGGACGGGTATCGGCCGTACAGGAAAGTTTTTCGGCCATCAGCATGTGGGTGTGACGCCTGATATCATGACCATGGGCAAGGCGCTTGGAGGAGGCCTGCCGGTTGGTGGTATCTGGGCGGTTCCCCAGCGTGCATCTTTCTTCAAACCCGGCACGCACGGTTGCACGCTCGGCGGTAACCCGATCTGCACGGCCGTGAGCGCTGAAGTATTCAGTGTGATCAACCGGGACAATCTGCTATCGCGTGCCAATGAGGGTGGAAAAGAGATTGTGAGACATCTGCAAAGCTCGCGGCATGCGTCAAAAATTGCCGACATCCGCGGCCGCGGGCTCTTTATCGGCGTGCAGTTGGATACGCCGGACGCAACGGCCGTTTTGCAGCGCAGCATCGAGCTGGGATTGATCATCAATCTGACCCAGAAAAACGTCTTGCGTATCTGTCCGGCCCTGACCATCTCGGAAGCACAACTTCAGCAGGGAATGGAATTGCTGGATCAGGCAATGGATAAGCTTTAATCGTGGGCAGATCGCGATCGCCGGGACGAATATCAGACGCATGGCGGCGAAATGCTGCATGAAAGGGATTCGTGGGAAATAAAAAGCGGACTATAATGGATCACCATGCGTAAACCTCTGATCATAGGCCCTTTTCAAGCGGCCATTCCCGCTGTGGAAGCCGGGCTAGCCGGTTACAGCGACATGGCGATGCGGGTCGTCGCCCGGCGTCGCGGTTGCCCGTATGCCGTGACCGAGGCTCTGCTGGATCGGGTGGTGATCACCGGCGGTCGGGCGCGGGAAAAAGGACTGGTTCTCAATGATGAAGATCATCCCGTCGCCGGTCAGCTTCTGGGAAGCGAGGCGGACGAAATGGCCGCCGCCGCCGTTATCCTTGCCGAATATGGCTTCGATGTGGTGGATTTGAATTTTGCCTGCCCGGTTAAAAAAGTCATGGGGCGATGTCGGGGAGGATACCTGCTGGGAGACCCGGATCAGGCCATCGCGATCATGCGGGCGGTGCGGGATGCGGTGCGCGTGCCGCTGACCTTGAAGCTGAGGCGGGGACTCAACGATTCGCCGCAGGCGGCCGATGATTTTGAACGGATATTTGACGAAGCCGAGCGGCTGGAGTTTGCCGCCGTGGCGGTTCACGGTCGGACGGTGGAGCAGAAATACACCGGCCGGGCGGATTGGGATTTTATCCGCCGACTGAAACTACGTCGGCCGCGAATGACACTGCTGGGCTCCGGCGACATATTCTGCGCCGCCGATGCCCTGCGGATCTATGAAACCGCCGGTGTGGATGGAGTCTGGATCGCCCGGGGTGCCATCGGCAACCCGTGGATATTTTCGGAATTTGACGCGCTGCTGCGCGGTGAATCACTCCCCCTGCCACCAAGGATTTTTGCCCAGCGCGCCGCCCTGCTGGAGCATTTCACCCTCGCCATGGAAATTTACGGCGAAGAGCAGGCCTCGCGGCAGATGCGGAAAATGGGGATCAAATATTCGCGGCTGCATCCCGATGGCGCCGCCGTCTGGAAATCTTTTATCCAGGTCAAATCGCACGCGGACTGGGAGCGCGTATTGCTGGAATATTATTCCATCGATGGCCCCGGACGTGAACAGATTTCCGTCGCCGATGCCGCCGATCTGTACAACGGATGCGATTCTGCCGGAGCGGCGGCAGCTTGAATATGACATCTCCGCAGAAAATACTCATCATCAAACCCAGTTCACTCGGTGATGTCGCCACCTGCCTGCCCCTGCTCTGCGATCTGAAAACACATTTCCCCGATGCCCGGATCGACTGGCTGATCAGTCCGGCGTTCAGTGCTCTGGTGCGGAATCACCCGGATATCTGCGCGATGATCTATTTTGACCGGTCGGCTCTGGCGGGGTGGTGCTGGAAACCATCCTCCGCGGCGACGCTGCGCACGCTGGTGAACCAGCTGCGCAAGGCAACTTATGATGTGGTGATTGATGCCCAGGGGCTGATGCGCAGTGCCCTGCTGGCCTGGGCATCGGGTGCACCGGTACGCATCGGTCCCGGCGATGCCCGCGAAGGGGCGAAATTTCTCTATACCCACCGTGTCGATTCTCATCGACACCTGCAACTGGCCGTGGACCGCATGCGCCTGCTGCAGACGCCGCTGGCCCCGGTGCCCGATGCGGTAAGATTCAACCTCCGCGTTGATCCGGTTGCCGCGGATAAGGTTCATCGCATGCTCGGTGAAGATCAGCCGTATGTGGTGCTGCTACCGGCTGCACGCTGGCAGGCCAAGATATGGTCGGCCGATGGATATGCAGAGCTGGGGAGATTGATAACAGACCGTGGTATGAAGGTTGTCATTCTCGGATCACCGACGGAAGAACCGATGTGCGCCGCCTTGGCAGCCGGTATCGGCAGCAACGCCCGTTCACTGGCCGGAAAAACGGATCTTGCGGAGATGATCGCCGTGCTCGATCGCGCGGTTGCCGTGGTTGGAAATGATACCGGCCCCCTGCACGTCGCCGCCGCTCTTGGGCGTCCTCTCATCGGCCTCTATGGGCCAACGGATGAAAAATCGGTCGGGCCCTGGGGGCAGTTGGATCATGTTCTCCGATTCGCCCCTCCGGCGGATTATCGTCAGCGCGAAGCCCCCGATGATGCGGCAAATCTGCGCCGCCTTCCCGCCCGCACCATCTGGAACAAATTGCAGGAGTTGCTCGATGGGCAAATCCATTCGTAGACCTGACCATCGGCACTCCGTGATCCTTGCCAGTGCCTCCCCCCGGCGGGCCGAGCTTTTGCGCAGTGCCGGAATTCATGTGGACATCAGGCCCTGCCATAAGCCGGAACCGGTTCACAAACCCGCAAGCGTGGATGTTGAGCTCTGGCCCGTATGTTTGGCGCACTACAAAGCGGCAGCGGTTTTCCAAGCGCTTCGGAATACCAACGCCGGACGCAGTCGGCATACCGTTATCGGGGCTGATACCATCGTCGAACTTGGCGGACGGATCATCAACAAGGCTTCAAACGCCTCTCGTGCAAGAGCGATTCTCCGGATGCTTTCCGGTAGAACGCATCGCGTCATCACCGGAGTCGCGGTGATCACCACCGACCAGACACATCTGATTAGTGCCACCGCCACATGCCGTATGCGGCGGCTGAGTTCGACCGTGCTGGAGCAATACATTGCCGGCGGGCTTTGGCGCGGCAAGGCGGGTGCCTACGGCATACAGGATCACTCCGACCCGCTGGTGGAGCTTATTTCCGGTGATATGACCACCGTCATGGGGCTTCCGATGCCCCCGCTGCTGGAATTATTACATCACGTCGGCGTGTTGATGCGTTGAATCACGCGCGGACAGATCAACTTTCAGAATAAGGATTTTTCCATGCCGATGATCGATCTCCCGCTTGAAGAACTGCAGACCTACCAGGGTCGCAATCCCAGGCCAGCCGATTTTGACGCTTACTGGGACCGGGCACTCAGTGAGATGCATGCCGTACGCGCCGATGTCGAGCTGACACCTGCCCGTTTTTCAGCGCCGCAGGCCGATTGTTACGACATGTATTTCACGGGTGTTGGCGGAGCCCGCATCTATGCAAAGCTGCTGAAACCTAAAAACCTCCGGTCCGGCGGTCATCCGGCGTTATGCCTGTTTCACGGTTACACCGCCAACAGTGGCGACTGGATCGATAAGCTGGCTTGGGCGGGTGCTGGGTATATTGTCGCCGCCATGGATTGCCGCGGACAGGGTGGCCGATCGCAAGATAATGCAACGGTCATCGGGACAACGCATACCGGACATATCGTACGCGGCTTGGATGATCCAAACCCGGATAAACTCCTCTTTCGGTCCATCTTTCTCGATGCGGCCCAACTGGCCGGTATTCTTCTCAATATGCCGGAGGTGGACTCCCGGCGAGTCTTTGCGGCGGGTGGCTCGCAGGGGGGCGGTCTGACCCTTGCGTGCGGTGCCTTGGAGCCGCGCGTGGCCAAGCTCGCCCCGCAGTTTCCATTTTTATGCGACTATCAGCGCGTCTGGGAGATGGATCAGGCGAAGGATGCTTACAAAGAACTCTCCAGCTTTTTCCGCCGCCACGATCCGCGGCACCAGCGCGAGCAGGAAATCTTTACTCGCCTGGGCTACATCGATTGCCAGCATCTGGCTACGCGGGTCAGGGGGGAAACGCTGATGGCCATCGGATTGATGGATACCGTATGCCCTCCATCCACACAGTTTGCGGCCTTCAATAAACTCACCTGTAAAAAACAAACCGCCATTTACCCGGATTTCGCACATGAAATTCTGCCGGACTGGTGGGATATAGTATTTGAATTTTTCAATCGGCCGTAGCACGATGCACGGTGTCGGCGGTCGGCGGGGCCCGTATAAATCACCGATCATCTCCCCCACCCACAGGTGAGGCGCCGACATTCAACCTTGACCGCCGCCCAGTTGGCGGATATTTTGATATTCCTATACCGGGGGCATAGCTCAGTTGGTAGAGCGTCTCGATGGCATCGAGAAGGCCAGGGGTTCGAGTCCCCTTGCCTCCAGTTTTCAAATGCAAATCCCCAGAAGTTCGCCTGTACCGTGACGATCGCGGGGCTGCGCGAGGAGCTACAGGTTCGCAAGGCCTTTAACACTTACCCCGCCGCTTTCGGCTCTTTCAACTGATCCGCGTTCGGCAGGTCTTTGAGACTGGAGAGACCAAAAACCTCAAGAAAATGGCGGGTGGTGCCGTAAAGCATTGGCCGCCCGATTTCTTCCGCCCGCCCGACAATTTTGACAAGATTGTATTCCATCAAGGTACGGATAACTTCACCACATGCAACACCCCGAATGGATTCAACATCCACGCGCAGGATGGGTTGCCGGTAGGCAATAATCGCAAGTGTTTCCAGCGCCGCAGGAGTCAGGCGCCCCTCATCCCGGGCCTTGGTTAGCCGCTGGATATATTGGGCGTACTGCGGCAGAGTAAGCAATTGGTATCCCCCCGCCCGTTCTTCAATTCGATAGGCGGCCTGCCGCTGGCCGTAAATTTCGTTAAGTTCGTTTATGGCGGTTTTGATCGGCTTGGTTGAATCCAAGCCGACGGTCTGTGCGAGCTTTCCGACTGATATCGGGGCATCGGTGGAAAATAAAATAGCCTCCAGTACTGGCCGCAGTTCCATTCCCTCCACACTTTCGGAACTGCCGATATCCGTTGAATTCCCGGTATCGCCGCCGACCTGTCCATCCGCCGAATGATGCTGCTGCGCTTCAACGGGGGACTCGGATGGCGATGGAGCTGCGACATCGGCTGTGGCAGACTCGGGTGTCTGTGCCGCCTCAGCGGGCCGCTGCGCTTCCCCGGCATCATGGATTGCCGAAATGACCTCCTCGTGCTGATCTACGCCGTTGTGTTGAGTATTCATCATGCTGTAAATTCGCTCTGTCCGTTCGTTGCGTACGTTACCTGTGAACAACTAAACTATCGCCCCACTACTAAGCCCGTGAGAAATCTATCGCTCCCAGGCCGGTACGTCCAGCGGCCGACCGGGGGCTATTCCACGAGAATTTTAGGTCGCACGCGGGGCGTGCGTCTGCAGATACTCTACCACATCCCGCGCCACCCAACTCATCGCGTCCATGGCTCCCTGGGTGCGGGCAGCCAGGTGCGGTGCCAGGATGACGCGATCGAGATGCCACAGGGGGTAATCCGGTCCGGGTGGCTCCGGATCGTGCACATCCAGTGCCGCACCGTCGAGCTTCCGCGATTTAATCGCGTCCGCCAGCGCGCCGGCATCGATCACTTCGCCGCGGGCGGTGTTGATCAGCAGTGCGGAAGGCTTCATCAATTTTAATCGGGTCGCATTGATGAAGTGCCGGTTGCCAGGCCGATGACTGACATGGATGGTCAGGATGTCCGCACTACGCAGCAGTTCATCCAGTGGTACCGATTCCGCCGGAAAGTCCACCTCAGCGCTGACATCGACGACATCGTGGTAAATAACCCGCATGCCCATGGCTACGGCTGTACGCGATACCGCCCGGCCGATTCGCCCCATCCCCAAGACGCCGAGTGTTCGACCGAAGAGTTCCAAGCCACGGCTGGTGCGGCGATAGGTATGAAACGTATCGGGATCGACGGGTTCGGTCAATCGGATGATCGGTCGGCCCAGGGCAAATATGAGATTGAAAACATATTCCCGCACGGCATTGGTATTGGCGTGAGGCGTGGAGATGACCTTGATTCCCGCGACGGCACACGCAGATTGGTCAATATTTTCCAACCCGACGCCGGCCCGCCCCACCACTTTAAGCCTATGCGCCCGCGCGATCAATGCACCATTAACCTGCGTGTAGGTGCGAACAATGATGCCGTCGGCCCGGGCAAGTTCCGCATCCCAGCGAGCGGGTTCTTTCAATGAAAGTTCAATAACATTTACCTGTTGTTTCAGCCACGCCATGGGATCGGCTTCCAATCCCTCCGTCGTGACAACCGTGTATGGCGACATATGTCATTCCCGATATAAAAAAATCCCGCACTTGTAACAGGCCGCAAGATCAGAGGCGGCTGATCAGCAGTTCGCGCATAAAGATCATTTCCTTGGGCAATTCACCGGCGAGTTTCAGAAATAACTCCTCTTCCGCCAATAATTCAGCCTTAAGTGCCTCGGCGTCAACGCGTTGGGCGGCGGCAAAGGCCTGGGTATCCAATTCCAACCCGTCAAGATTGATATCATCGGGCCGTGGCATCCATCCCAGCAGCGTTTCAACGGCATACGCTTTACCATGTGACCGTTTGAGTATCCATTCAAGAATTCGGATGTTTTCGCCAAATCCCGGCCAGATAAACTTTCCATGTTCGTCGCGCCGGAACCAGTTGACGTGGTAGATTCGCGGCGGATCAGCCATTTTTGCCCGCATGCGAAACCAGTGCACCAGATAATCGCCGATGTTGTAGCCGATAAAAGGCAGCATGGCCATTGGATCGCGGCGTACCACTCCCACCCGCCCGGTTGCCGCCGCCGTGGTTTCGCTCCCCAAAGATGCTCCCACGTAGACGCCATAACTCCAGTTGAAGGCCTGATAGACGATGGGGATGGTCGATGCCCGCCGACCGCCGAAAATAATCGCTGTCACCGGCACTCCTTGAGGATCGTCTGCCGCGGGATCAAGGATAGGATTATTTTGCATGGGTGACGTGAAACGACTGTTGGGATGAGCGGCGGGCCGTCCGGTCTCCGGAGTCCAGGGGTTACCCTGCCAATCGACGATTGGTGCGGTGGCGGGCGCTGGTGAGTAGGCGGTTTTCCCTTCCCACCAGACATCCCCATCCGGCAGCAACGCCACGTTAGTGTAAATGGTGTCATGCGAGATGGTCCGCATGGCAATGGGATTGGTCGTTTCGCTGGTACCCGGCAATACACCAAAATAGCCGCTTTCCGGATTGATCGCGCGAAGCTTTCCGGTGTCATCAACCCACATCCAAGCAATATCATCACCAACCGTCGTCACCTGCCACCCTTTTTTCCGGTACGATTCGGGCGGGATCAGCATGGCGAAATTGGTCTTCCCGCACGCGCTGGGAAAAGCGGCTGTGACGTAGCTTTTATTTCCGTCCGGCTCACGAATTCCGCTGATGAGCATATGCTCCGCCATCCATCCCTGCTGAAACCCCTGAAAACTCGCCAGACGCAGGCCCATACATTTCTTTCCCAGCAATGCATTGCCGCCGTAACCGGAGCCAAAACTCCAAACGGCGTTGTCCAGCGGAAAATGGCAGATATAGCGCCGACGCGGATCGCAATCGCCGACACTGTGTAGGCAACGTGCAAATTCCGCTGACTCACCCAGCACGTGCAGCGCCCGGTCTCCCATGCGCGTCATGATGTCCATGCTCGCCGCCACGTACAGGCTGTCGGTCAATTGGACACCCACGCGGCTGAGCCGAGAACCAATAGGCCCCATCACGAATGGCAGCACATACATGGTGCGCCCCTTCATGCAATCGCCAAATAATTCCTGCAGGCGAATGTAGGCGACCTTCGAATCCATCCAATTATTCGTCGGCCCTACCATCGCCTGAAGAGGCGTGCAGATATACGTGGACGCCTCGCTGCGCGCGACATCATTGGGATTGGATCGGTGCAGGTAACAGCCGGGCAATTTTTCCTGGTTAAGCGGAATGAAAACCCCCTGAGATACCCCCATGGCAAAAAGCTCACGCCTTTCCGCGGCGCCCCCCTGACATAGCACGAGTCGGTCCGGCTGGCACATAGCTGCCATCTTCCCGATCCATGCCCGAAGATGGGTATTGGTAATTATCTCGCGAAGACGACTGGAATTGTCGCGTACCTCGCTCATCTCGATGGTGATCAAACGCATAGCTCCTTGAGCTCAATAACCGCGCGGCTGACGAATTCATTCAAACTTTATGCGATGGATCTGTTTTTGTCGCCCCTCAAAAGGAGCTGGGCGTCAGCCGCGGGGGGAGAAGCGCGTCGGAATATTTGCGTGGCACATCGACCGCTCTCCGGAAGGGGCTGGTGTACGACGTAACTCAACGAAGTGAATTACCGATCAATGGGGAGAAGGGGAGAAAACAGAGGCCGACGGAACCGTTCCATCGGCCTCAACATCGACCGGGCCTCGGTGAAAACGCCCGGTCCATGCCGTGATGGCACAATAACCGTGGACGAAGAATTCGTCCATTTAGTTCAATACTAAACTAAATAGACGGAAAAGTCAAGACCTCTTAAGAACCGCGATGAATTTACTCAGGATATTCGCCGACTCAGGCACTACAGGAGGCGGATTCTAATTCTTTCAGAAGAGTTGAAAGCTGGGATAATTGTCGATCGCTTAGGGTACGCATCACGCAGTCGATACGCTCGCGTAGATGAGGATAGGCCCGTTCGATAATTCGCCGTCCTTCATCAGAAAGGCGTAATCGGTATGCTCGACCATCGTTGGGATTGCTCTCTCGCTTTACCCATCGACTTTTTTCCATACGGCAGAGGACGGTGCAGACGTTGCCCTTGGTGACCAGCAGACGCTGGGCGAGTTCCTGCTGCGAGATACCCTCGTTCTTCCAGAGAATGATCAGCATCTCAAACTGGGCCAATGTGAGGTGATGCTCGGCGGCGATACGTTCCATGTGTCGAGTCAGCTTGGCATGGACGCGCAGCAATTGCACCCACGCAACGCGAGTAAGCTCCGCAGTTTCGCCGGCGGGAACTTGGTCACAGCAATTGGTCACTGGTGTGATGGCCATTACCTCCATTTTACACCCTAATGCAGCGGCGTGCATGCCCGCAAAGCCAATTTTCTGAGAATTATGGTTATGGCCCGCCGAGAAACGGCGCTCACTTTTGGAAGGCGCTTAATAGATGAGTCCGATTGGCAAAGGCAAATGGCGCGTCGCAATGTGGTAAAAAACCAGTAGACCTACGCAGATCACTGCGGCAGCGGCTAGGCAGATGACAAATGCCCAGAACGTGGAAATAAGAATTCGCACGAAGCTGGTGGAGGGTGGCAGGCGAATCGTCCGATAAACGAGAGTCACAACCGCCAGCATCGGGAAGATAGCTAAAAACCACCACTGCGAGAGATGGGGCACGACGGCATAAAGCGGGTCTACAAATGGAATCCACGGCGTTGCGGTGGTCATTTGACCTCTCCTTGCGATACCGCGGTCGGAGCCCACTCCCCCGCCACCATCCACATGAACAGATCAACCAATACCAGCAGATTCAACATTCCCGCAACACCGCAGAATGTAGTCGCGACTTCCTGCACCAGAGGGGCAAATCCGGGCGGGTGGTGCAATTTTTCCGGTTTTCCATTTGAGCCGCGGATGACCGCCACATCATTCTTGATCACCTGCGGACGCATCAGGTCGCCGACAACGGTCGGCCACCCCGCCGCCATCTGCGCATAATCCCACAACTGCTGTCGGGGACGATCCAAAGCCCGAATTCCCCCCAGCAGCAGCCCGGCAAAAAAAAGGAAATGGATCGCAACAAGAAATATCCACCCCCGCTTTCGGTCACCCATGATGATGTGTCCGGCGCCGGGGATCAGCCACGCAATCGCCAAAACAATGTATTCCTTCACCATGGGCTCTTTAGCAACAGGGGGTGAGTTATCGGCAACTGAAGGCAAGTAATACTCCGCATTCACACGCAATCGGCGGACTTAAATATAGAAGCGATTGCCCCGTATGGCAATTGACGGTTTGTGAGAGCCCGCTCCAAAAAGGGAAATTCTGCATATATTCTGATGGGCCATGGCCGCAAACATTCGGTACGGCCTTAAGACACTTATGACACAGCCTTGCAGTTTCGGCGGCGTCATCTTAGGATTTAGGAACCCGGGCAGGTAGCTCAGTTGGTAGAGCACTAGACTGAAAATCTGGGTGTCACCGGTTCGAGTCCGGTCCTGCCCAATCCGGCCTAAAACCTAACTTTTACTCAAACCGCCGCCCGTGGCTCGAAATAATAGCTAATGGGCGTGGGTTTCGCTTTCTTCAAGATTACAGATTTGAGATT
>JAKAVA010000070.1 GCA_021827645.1 Planctomycetota bacterium | reverse complement strand
ATCGCAGCCGGATAGAATACTACAAATCTAATACTCTGTCCACTCGCTTCCGGTTCACACAAGTCGGCAGACGGAGAGCGTGAAATGGAGCATGGGTACCCAAAATCGAATGGAAGCTGCCCTTGCAGACTGCGCGCCGAGACTCAATCCAGCCACGGAGACTAACCGTCTGCAAACACGACACTTACGACCTCCACCCCCGCAATCCCGCGCCGGTCCTTGAATAATCCGGGTTAGGCCGATTCTCCGAGCCACGAAAAATTTGGATTATGTTGCAACTTACTTCTCCCCGGGGCGTTCCTCCTAATGGCGAGTGTTTTTGACTCCTAAGGAAGGCGAGGACATGTATGATACGTTGCCTCGCCATCTATGTCCGATATACATGCCGCAATCGGGCGCACGTTTGATTGTCATGATATTGCAGGACCATGAGCAAACCAAGTGAGCGAAATTGATGGCGGCAAAGCGAATATTGTGCTAGAATGGTATACAGTGCGCACGCGTGTGCGACGTAGAGAAGCAGCGAGTAAAGGATAAATCCATGTTAAAAAAAAGCTTCATCACCAGCTTGTTGTGTGCATTTGCACTTGTGTTATGCCTACCGCAATTTGCGACAGCTCGTCGGCACCGCAATCGCCAGTCCAATCTCGCTCCTCTGACTCCGTATGGGCGACAACTCATGGCCGAGTATGCCGCCGTTTTACGTAGCCTGCAGGAGCGAATTGTTAATCATCTTCCACACATCAGTAAATCGATGGAAGCCCGGTTCATGGCCGCCTATCGAGCTGAAACGGCGTGTAAGCCTTATCTTCTGAGCAAAAAATTTGCTCGCCATGCCGGTGAATCACGCGCGATGGCTAGAGCGGCGCGTGCTCGTGCCAGCGCCAGCAAGATGTCGTATGCGATGGCCTTAAATCGCTGTCAGGCGGCGGCGACCCCTATCCTTCGTCGAATTAACAACTTCCTGTCCCGTGACGACTTGGATACCGTGCTCTTGAGAGCGTCGATCATAGGTCATGCGACGCCTCGTGGACTGGCTGCTTTTGCCCAGCAGTCACCTGAGCACAAGCAATTAATCGCCGAACTGCTTGAGAATAAAAAACTCATGAAGCAGATGCAGATGGCGGATGGTGCGCGCAATGGCAATTATGGGCTTACCATGGAGATATATACTGCGATCGAGAATGCGAGTCCTGAAGCCCATCATGGAATTCTTCAGCGGCTGGCCTTGGGCACGGCTCTCATGCAGTATCCGGGAAAACGTTCTGTTGGTCCACAATCCGCGTCGCTTGGGAATGCCCCAACTCCGTTTAATCCTGTCAAGCGATTTCTCAATTATCAGAAGGCTTATCTGGAAAAAGATTTGAGCCCGTATTTTCCAATTTTAACCACGTGGGACTGCCGATTCGTTACGGACGATCCCTTCACCGATCAAGAGATATCGTGGTACCGCACCATGCTGCAAAACTACGAGCCGGAGTTCATCTTCAACGAACAGTACCTCAATCCAGTTCATACCGACGTCGGTTACTGCCATCCCAATTGGGATGCGGTCTCAGGAAACTTTGCGTCACGTATCCTTGCGGGTGGCGGAGAATGCGGCCCCCGCGCGTGGATCGGCCGGCTCGGAGAACGGGCTTTCGGTATTCCTGTATGGGGATATCAGCAGCGTGGGCATGCCGCGATGAGCCACTGGACTCCCAATGGTTGGGTTTCCGTGCTCGGTGCGGGTTGGGAATGGGGTTGGTGGAACCATCGCAGCGGCTTGAATTTTTATCTTGAATCTCAAGCGCGGCGATACCCGCAGGAATTCATCAAAGTGCTTCGCGCTCAGTGGATAGCGGCCGCCCTCGAAGAACAACGGCCGAATCTCCGAAAGCCGGGGACCGGCGGATTATGGTATGCGTTGGCGATCAAGATGGAGCGTGCCATCGTTAACTCTGGTCTTCCGGTACCGCCGGCTCCAAGCTACGCAGAGTTGGCCCAGAAGTATGGACCGACCAAGGCACAATTGGTGGAAAACGCCCCGGTAACGCGAGCTGAGATGGAAGTTACCGTCAACAATCAGGGAGTGATTCACATTCCTGCCGTGGCCTGCCGCAGCAGTCTGCCACGTCGTTTTCCTGCCATTATCTTTACTAAAAGCTTCCTCGGCGGCATGCAGGCTCATTATTCCAGCTTCGGACGTCGTAACCGTGGACGGGAGCCGTTCTCGTACATTGTTTATACAAATCGGCCCGGACGTTACCAACTCACCGCGAAAGTCGTGACCGTCAAGGCACCCCAGAAACTGATGGTGGACGTTAATCACACCGGCAATTCAATCGCTATGACGGTTCCATGGACCGATGGTCGCTGGGGGCACACAAAACCTCTGACTGTTACGCTCGAAAGTGGAATGAACGTGATTACCTTCAGCAAAGGTTCAGGCTTCAAGGCTGTCACGATCAAACACTTTGTTCTTACGCCGGTTGAATGAGACTCTGACGCGACTTCCGACGGCTCGTTTACGAATCTTGGTAGTCGTCTGTCTGGAGAGTAGAAATACAAACCCCGTCTTGGCAAAGTCCAAGGCGGGGTTTTTTCACTATTCTTAATTTCAGTTTTATGAGCAGGTCTTCCTTCGATCTGCGCCCTTGGCCCATGATGGATATCCTCGCCCCTCCTGATTTCCAGATTACCGGCCGTTTAGGCCGAAGGGCGAAAGTTGAGTAAGATTGCACGCGTAGAGTTCAGCCGGATCTGAATCCCCCCGGTCATATCATCGCAAATAAGGTATCATTTCGGCTGATGAGTGATTCCATGAAGCCATCATCCCCCGAACCTGATTTGCCTTCGAACCCACCGGGACTTCGTCCGAACACCAGTCGGCTGGAGGCCTTCAGCGACGGTGTATTTGCAATCGCACTGACGCTGCTGGTTTTAGATTTGAAAGTACCCCACCTAAGTGATGATTCCCCACATCTGGTTGCGGCGCTGAAACACGTTTTGTGGAAGCATTGGCCCGAATATTTTGCATTTCTGACGAGTTTCTGTTCGGTATTCATTATGTGGACACACCACCATACCTTGATACGAATTGTGCGGCGTTATGACAGTCTTCTTCTGTTTGCCAATGGCTTCTGGCTGCTTTCCGTGACCATTGTTCCCTTCCCGACCGCATTGATTGCAGATTACCTTTTGAGTCCGGGAGCGAAAGTGGCCGCAAGTGTCTACGCGGGCACATTTGTATTAATATCGATTTCCGGATTTCTCCTTTTACAGGTTGTCTTACGAGCTGATGGAGGTGAGGGCCTTGCGCCGAAAATGCGCCGGCGGCTGAAGGTCAGCTATTCTACCGGCCCACTGATCTACTTATTCGCCGTTGGCGTGGCTCAATTCAGCGCCTGGGCGGCGATGGGTATCTGCACAGCCCAATGGTTGGTCTGGGCCATTGCGGCACTGATCCGGGAAGAAATGGGAGAACCGGATATCTGACCGCATGTTGATATATTGTACAACTTTTCAAATATTAGACGGCCAACCGCTTCGGATAATGGCCGCAAGGGCATCTGAAAGATTCTTCGTTGCCACCTGTGTATGTTTTCCAAGCCGGACGACTGACGGTATCAGCCCGGGATGGCGGGCGAGACCGCGGGTAAGATCCCAAGGTTTGACATTGCCGGCACTATCAACAAATTTCATCACCTCCGCGGGTACAGACTCAAATGCGGTATCACTTATCGCACGAATGGCCAGCCAGGGAATTTGCCGCTTGAGAGCAAATTCATAGGCATAGCTGTTTTCCATTTCGACCGCGAGAGCCTGCGATTCGGCATAAAGCTTTTTTTTCTCTGCCGGAGACGAGACGATATGTCGGCTGGTATGAATCGGACCGACGAATACTCTTTTTCGACCTGACATATTATCCATGAATTGCGCCAGCGAGGATGCGTTGGTGCTGGATGAATCAATGATCACATCGCCGGTATCAAGTTCGGGACTCAGTGCACCGGCAAGACCAGCCATGATGACCCCCGCCACTCGACTGTGCGAATAAACCGGGAGCACTTCTCGAATCCGTTTAGCTCGAATACCGATAATCTCGACAGCCACCTGGTCATATTGATCTGTGCGAACTGCGGAAGGCGTATCGGCCATCCAGCGGTCAATGACCTGCTTCACGGCAACATACTCTGTCTTGATCGCCGTAAGAATGAGGAGAACTTTTGCGTCACAAATCGTCTGCGTATCCATGCGAAGTCTTATCGGCGTTAGGTCCCGCATACTTTTGGGGAATTCTCCATTCCGCCGCCTCCAGCCCCAGAAGATCAATCAAGCTGAATTGTACCGCCGACGATTGATTCTGCGCGCATCATGATCACCAGCCAGTTTTATCATCGAGCTTGGAACCGTAATCCAAGTTCATTTTTTCGTCGATCGAAAGTTATCACCCCTGCGGTTTATCGGTCGGCTCTCCAAGGATAAGAAATCGATGTGAAATGTAGCGATAACCGAGCTGTCGCGCAATTTTTCGACAGAGTTGGACGACTTCAGGGTTGGTAAATTCAACAATCTTCCCACTTTGTACGTCTGCAAGATGGGCATGAGCCGCGCCGCTGCCTGCAAAGTCATAATAGCTTTGTTTGGCAGGTCCGAAAAAGACCTGATTGATCAGGCCGCCATCGACCAGATGCTTCAGGGTACGGTAAACCGTCGCTTTACTCACTCGTTCCGGATTACGCCCGAGATTGAGTAATAATTCTTCCGCCTCGAAGGGGCGACCAAAGGCGATAATTTCACGAATAATGGCACGTCGGCCGGCGGTGATTTTCAGACCGCGCTGGCTGAGAAATTCCAGAGCAATATTATCGGCAGCATCCATGAGGACATTATCGGTTGAGATCAGGAATCGAACAACATCCTCAGAGGCTGCGCCTGATCGGAGAGAACTCTAAAACTCAGTACACGAAATCGATGGGCGGGCGACACCGCCATTATTCTTCAACAATGGTGTGACGCACGACCTCTTCAATGGTGGTTATGCCCTCATAAATGGCGAGAAGACCGGATTCCCGAAGATTGCGCATCCCGCGCTTGCGGGCCGCATCACGCAGGAGATCGGTGGACGCATGTTCCATAATCATCTGCCGCATATCATCATCGAGAACCATGATCTCGGTGATGGAGAGACGCCCTTTATAGCCTGTATTGTTGCACTTGTTGCAACCGCGACCATGAAAGAACGTTTTTTCCCGGACTTCTTCAGGTAAAAGCCCCAGTTCCATGAGTTGCTCTTCGGTCGGCTTGAATTCCTCCTTGCAGTTACTGCAGATTCTGCGACAGAGCCGCTGAGCAAGAATACCTTCCACGGTTGCGGTGATGAGGAACGGTTCAACGCCCAAGTCCAAAAGTCGCGCAATCGACGATGGAGCGTCGTTGGTATGCAATGTGCTAAAGACGAGGTGGCCGGTGAGAGACGCCTGGGTGGCAATTTCGGCGGTTTCTTTGTCGCGAATTTCTCCGACCAGGATGATATCAGGATCCTGACGCAGAATAGCTCGCAGGCAGCGTGCGAAGGTGAGTTCAATTTCCGAGCGTATCTGCACCTGCACGATACCGTCAATGTCATATTCCACAGGGTCTTCCGTTGTGATGAGCTTATCTTCGATGCTGTTGAGTTCGTTGAGCGCGGCATAGAGCGTGGTAGTTTTTCCGGAACCAGTCGGCCCGGTAACCAACACAATGCCATTGGGTTTATCAATAAGCTGGCGAAATACACGGAGATCATCATCGCGCATACCGAGCTTGTCCAGATCGAGTGATACGTTGGATCGATCCAGCACACGCAGCACAATGCTTTCGCCGAAGATAGTCGGAAGCACGGCCACACGTAAATCAACCGGCTGCCCGCCGATGACCAGCGGGATGCGGCCGTCCTGCGGCACACGACGTTCCGCGATATCAAGGTTGGCCATGACTTTGATACGGCTTGCCAGTGCCATGGCGATGTATTTAGGTGGTGGCACCATTTCGTAGAGTACGCCATCGATACGATAGCGCATCTTGAATTCATCTTCGAAGGGCTCGAAATGAATATCGGACGCCCGCTCTTTAATAGCCTGCATCAATACGGTATTGAGAAGCCGCTTAACCGGATTGGACTCCGCGAGATCTTTGAGCGTTTCCAGATCGATGGATTCGCCGCGATTTTCCAATGCTTTGAGCGTGGCATCGGAACCAATTTCGCCCATGAGATCAGCGAGCGATTCCTGATGCGACTCGTAGAATTTTGCCAATAATTTAGACATGGCATCGGGGTCGGCGATACAGGTGATCACCTTGTATCCCATCAGGGTTTGAAGATCATCCACAACGCGGAAATTATCCGGAGAGTCCAGTGCGATGGTGATGGTGTTGGAAGCCTCATCGAAAGCGATGGGAATAACGCGGTAGACACTGGCCATCTGAGACGGAAGACGGGCGATCAAATCGGGTGGAAATTCGCGGTTCTCCAGATCGACGACTTCAAACCCCCGCTGAGCGGCAAGCGCCAGATTAAGGTCTTTCTGGGTGATAAGTCCCATCTCGACCAGCACCTGCCCGATGGGGGTATGGATACGCTTGGCCTTCTGCTGCTGCTGAACGGCGAGCCCCTGATGGACCTGCTCACGAGTCAGACGCCCCATCTTGATGAGCACCCGCCCCAGCGGTCGATCTTTTAACTGATCGATCGGCGGCATTCTGAATTTATTAGCCGCATCGGAAGTCCCCCCGCCGGCGGACGTGGGATTTCCCGTTGGATTGCCGGTCTTGGGCGTTTTATCTGATTCTGCCATGATGACTCCGAGTTAGTATCTCTCTCAAAAATTGGCGGGCACCGTCATGCGGCACGACCGCCGGCTGTGGTATCTTTTTCGGTATCCGGACGATTAAGGCGTTTACCCATGCGCTCGGCCAGATCGGCCGGATGGCGGGCCTTATCAATTGCATCTTCCGCACTGACCTTGCCTGATTTGAATAGATCGAGCAAGTGATCATCGAGCAGTTGCATGCCGAATTTCTTCCCCGTTTGAATGGCCGAGTCAATACGAAATGTCTTGTTTTCACGAATCAGGTTGGAGATGGCTGGGGTGATCACGAGGAATTCATAGGCGGCCGTGACACTTTCGATATCGAGCCGGGGCAGAAGTGCCTGCGAGAGAACCGCGAGCAGCGTCGTGGAGAGCTGAACACGAATCTGCTCCTGCTGATCAACCGGGAAGGCATCGATAACGCGGTTGATGGTTCCCTGACACCCGGTGGTGTGCAATGTCCCGAACACGAGGTGCCCGGTCTCGGCGGCCCGGATCGCAGCAGAAATAGTTTCCAAATCGCGCATTTCGCCGACCAGGATAACGTCGGGGTCCTGGCGCAGCGCGCGGCGGAGAGCTTCAGCGAAACTCGGCACATCGTTTCCTTCACCCACCTCGCGCTGACTGATGAGGCTCTTTTTATGCTGGTGGTAGTATTCGACGGGATCTTCAACGGTGATGATATGGCGATCGTAATTGGTGTTAATATAGTCGATCATGGTGGCGAGAGATGTTGTTTTCCCCGATCCGGTCGGGCCGGTTACCAGAAAAAGTCCCCGCGGACGGCGACAGAGCTCAGCACAGATCGGGGGTAGGCCGATATCCTCAAAACTGAGTAATTTGTACGGAATTTTACGCAGCACAAGCGAGACATTTCCGCGTTCTCGAAACGCAGCGACACGGAAGCGGGCTTTCGCCGTTCCGTCGGGGGTTGAAAAGGCAAAACCGAAATCTGTACTGCCGCTTTCCTGCAGTTCCTGCTGTCCCCGCTCCGGAGTAATGGACTTCATCAACGCCATGGTGTCTTCAGGCTCGAGCGCCTTGGTTTGAAGATCCCGCAGATGACCGTTGAGTCTGAGGACTGGTGGACGCCCCACATGCAGATGCAGGTCGGAGGCACCCTTTTTTATGGCGGTTTCGAGCAACCGATCAATCAGAATTTGCGACATTAAAAAACCTCAAAAAACGGCCTTGAGATGGATCCCGTATTTTTCAAACTCCGTCATGTATGGTACGGAGACCGGATCCGGTCAATCATTATAACCTGCCTGCCGCAACTTTTTGAGTCAGGCATCACCGCCAGTCAATCCGCCAATACACCTTCAGCCTGCGTCACACGGGCGATTTCCCTTGCAGTGGTGATACCGTTGAGAACTTTAATGCAACCATCGTTGAGCAGCGTCTTCATTCCGCTGTTGACCGCGGATTTGCGGAGTTGCGTTGAACTGGCGCGCTTGAAAGCGAGTTCGCGAATCTCACTGGTCATCGGCATCATTTCAAAGATGCCAATGCGCCCACGGTAGCCGGTGTTGTTGCACGCCGGACAACCGACCGGTTTCATAATCGTTCGGCCAACGAGGTCTTTTTCGCTCAGGCCAATAACCTGGAGCATTCGCTTATCGGGCTCGGGATCGGGGGCCTTGCATTGGTCGCAGAGCGTGCGGATAAGCCGCTGAGCCATGATGGCCTGAATCGAGGAAGCAACCAGGAATGGTTTGACTCCCATGTCGATGAGGCGGGTAATGGCTGACGGCGCATCATTGGTGTGCAGGGTGCTGAACACGAGGTGCCCGGTGAGAGCGGCCTGCACAGCGACCTCCGCCACCTCACGATCACGAATTTCACCGACGAGAATGATGTTCGGCGCCTGGCGCAGCATGGATCTCAGAATTTTGGCAAAAGTCAGGCCGATCTGCTCACGCACTTGACACTGGTTGATACCTGCAAAATTGTATTCCACCGGATCTTCTGCGGTGATGATTTTCCTATCGGGCGTGTTCAGTTCAGCCAAGGCTCCATAAAGGGTGGTGGTTTTACCGGATCCTGTCGGACCGGTGACAAGGAAAATACCATTGGGCCGGGAAATAATTTTTTTGAATCGGTTGTAATCGTCCTCTTCAAAACCCATCCGCTGGATACCAATTTTGACGTTATCAGGCCGGAGGATACGCAGAACAATCGATTCTCCATGATAGGCCGGCAACGAACTGACACGAAAATCGATTTGCGCAGCGTCAATGGACATTTTGATACGGCCGTCCTGCGGGAGACGGCGTTCGGCAATGTCCATTCCGGCCATGATCTTTATCCGGGCGAGGATGGTATTCTGCATCTTTTTCTGCAAATTATCTCTCTGAACGCATACACCATCGATCCGAAACCTCACCCGTAAACGATCTTTCATCGGCTCGATATGGATGTCGCTCGCGCGGGCTTTCACTGCATCGGTAATAATTGCGCTGACGAGACGAATGATGGGAGCTTCATCGTCATCCTTACCCTTGGTGAGGGCAACGTCCATCGAAGCGTTGCGATCCATTGAAATTTTGCGAACCATTTCATCGATGGATCTCTGCTCTTCCGCAAAAAGTCTGTCGATATGGTCTTTAATTTTACTTTTGACGGCGAGACAGGTTTCAATCGGCTTACTGAGCCGGAAGCGGAGGATATCCAGGGTTTCGAGATCATTGGGGTCGCCGATGACAATTTTAAGCTTGCCGTTCTCCTCCCCCACTGGCAAGACTTGATGACGCTTGATGAGATCGGCCGGTAAAAGACGGAAGTCGCTGACAGCCAAAATGTTGCGGTCGAGGTCTATGAACTCCATATCATTTTGGATAGCCATCGCCTTGGTCACATCTTCTTCCGAGGCAGCTTTCGATTCAACAAGGACTTTTTCAATCGGTGTGCGACTTTTACGAGATTCTTCCACCGCCTGCGCCGCAGCGGGCTGCTTCAGGGCGCCCATTTCCACAAGGATGTCGACCAATTCTTTACGTTTGCGTGCCATAGCAACCTCTTCCTGATCCACCGGAGGCATCTGCCACCCAAGTCGGCCTGCCGATGCGTAGTCTATCACACTTTGATGAATTCTAAACCCAAAAACACTTCACACCTCAATCATGTCCAACGGACAGTATTCTTAGGCACATGAAGTAACGCGGATCGGTGCATAGCGGTTCCGGCGAAAAAGGCCGGGGGCGTCCGAGGTTGAGATTATGGCCACCCCTGTCCGAAGGTCAAGCCCTCCGCGAACTGATCCATAAACGGGGTCACGATCGCGAGGATGAAGGGTATTTCGCCCGCCGGTGTGCTGTGCCCGTACCGATCCTTGAAAAGGCCGAGAGCCGACGCACCGGATAGACCTCAGGCTCCGGCTACAGGTAAGAATGTCGAGGTGATGGGTGTGTGGGTGCATCGATCTACGGCGTGGGTCTTGAATACGGAGAGTCCCGATTATCCGGTTCGCTCACCGACCGGGCATTGCGGCAAAGCGTGTTGCTGAACCGATCTAAAAATTACAACTCCAAAGGCGTTAAGGAAATACCTCATTCAGAGCTACGGCAAAATCGTAATTCGGAATCAGGAACTTTGTGATAGCGGACGACATCATTTTGTCTGCGGCGTTTAATTCATGAGGCGACCATCTCCCGCTTAAGACAGATTCGCAGCATAAGAGGCTGTTTTTATGTCCGCTCGGTATTCATAGGCCCGAGAACATTAACGGTTCCACAACCCCAAGTCTGAATGTGATGCACCGTTTTTTCGCCTTCGATGAAGATGGGAAACGCTTTGAATTTTCCCGATCCGCATAGAATATTAATGTTGCAACGGCGGCAGATGAGATACCTGTTCGCGCCGGGCACGGATGGTTCAGTTCTCGGTCATATCCGTGGATTGCGCCAGCCGTTGAAGGAAAGGGAATGTTCTATGTCAAATCCATGGGTTCAATGGAGGAACTTTATTAAATCCAACGCCATCAGCGTTGCAATGACCGGCGTGCTGATCCTGTTTTTGACGGTTTACATCGCGCTGACTCGCAGTGATTACCCGCAGAACACGGGTGAGACGGTATTCCCCCACGGTATGATCATGAAACCTTCGGAATTCCATCCTTTCGGATTCCTTTACACGCCGACCTTTACCACATTTGAACGCTTTGCTCTTTTTTCCGTCCTATTCGTGGCAATCGCGGGGATAGCCTATGCCGTTTTGCTGATCCGGGTGATTCGTCGGGCGGATCATGGAACGGCAAAAATGCAGGAAGTGGCCCGTGCTATCCGTCAGGGTTCCATTGCGTATCTGAGGCGGCAACGGCGCACTTTGTTACCGCTCATTGCACTTATCGCGGTTATTCTGATCGGTACTGCGAGTTGGACAACGGCTGCGGGAGCAAGCTTACCCATCGGACGCGGCATCGCGTTTCTGATGGGGTCATTGTTTTCCATGGCCGTGGGCACCATCGGCATGTTTATGGCTACGGAAGGAAACGTCGTTGTCGCTGCTGCTGCCCGACAGGGGTTTGGGAAAGCATTACAACTTGGATACCGCACCGGAACGGTGACAGGGATGCTCAATGATGGTCTCGGTCTTTTAGGGGCCACAACCATCTTCATGTACTTTGGAAATCGAGCCCCGGAGGCATTGCTGGGTTTCGGGTTTGGAGGCACCCTGCTGGCACTTTTTATGCGTGTCGGCGGGGGAATTTACACCAAAGCGGCGGACGTGGGCGCCGATCTTGTCGGCAAGATTGAAAAGGATATACCCGAGGATGATCCGCGCAACGCGGCAACCATTGCCGACAACGTGGGCGATAATGTCGGTGACTGCGCCGGGATGGCGGCCGACATCTTTGAAAGTTATGAAGTCACCATGGTTGCGGCCATGATCCTTGGCTGGGCCAGTTTTGGGCATATCGGAATGGTATTTCCGCTCTTGGTCAGAGCAGTGGGCGTCTGCTCGGATATGATCGCGACGTTCAGCGTGCATGCGGCGGATAGAGGATCGGATAAGGATGCGATGACCGCGATCAGTCGTGGATATCGCTTCGGGGCGGTCATCAGTACAGTCGGTTTTCTGCTGGTGGGTTTTTTCTACCTCCGATTCGGCGCCGGTGCAATTGCCGCTGATCCGGGGTTGCAACATGTGTTAAATTCTGCCCCGTGGTGGGCGAACTTCGGCATCCATGGATTGGATTTACGTCCTGCGGAAGCGACTTTCATCGGTGTGATTTTGGCGTTAACACTGAATTCATCGACGGAATATTTCACCGGCACCCATCACGCCCCCGTCGATTCGCTGGTGAAGGCGTGCTCAACGGGACATGCAACCAATATCATATCCGGCCTCTCCGTAGGTTTGGAAAGCAGCGTCAGCGCCATTGTGATCATTGCCTGTTGCTTGACGGCGAGCAGTCTGATTTTTTATGACACTAACCCCATATTCGTGGCCTACGGCATCGCCATGGTTGGTATCGGCATGCTGACGCTGGCGGGCAATACTCTCAGCATGGACGTGTTCGGGCCTGTAGCGGACAACGCCAATGGTATCGGTGAAATGGGTTACGACCCTGCGGAGATGGGGCCGGAACAGCACAAGGCTGCGCGGCAGGTTCTTGCGGATCTCGACGCCACCGGCAACACAACCAAAGCTTTAACCAAGGGCGTTGCCATAGGGTCGGCGGTTATCGCTGCCGTGAGTCTCTACGCCGCGTTTATTACGCTTGTGGCTACGGGGGGAGTGTCGGATCACGCGCGCATCAGCGAGGATGCCTACCGGGCCATCTCCGGGATCATGACGGTCGCCAGTCCGAGATTACTCGTTGGGTTGTTACTGGGCGGAGCGGTACCGTTCCTATTCAGTTCCATGACGGTTCGCGCGGTCGGACGCGCCGCATTTTTAATCGTGAAAGAATGCCGATTGCAATTTAAGGATGAAAAAATCTGGAGCGGTGAAACCAAACCCAATTATGCCCGGGTGGTTAATATTTGCACATCCACGGCTCAACGCGAACTGATTGGCCCCGGATTCCTGGCGATCCTGTCGCCCATCCTGGTCGGATTTTTGCTCGGAGTCGTGGCACTGGCGGGGTTTCTGGCCGGAGCCATTCTCTCGGGCCAATTGCTGGCAGTGTTCATGACCAATTCCGGCGGCGCATGGGATAACGCCAAGAAAACCATTGAAGATGAGCCTCGAAACACCATCGCCAATACCGGAAAGGGTTCGGAACGCCACAAGGCCTCTGTTACAGGCGATACCGTCGGCGATCCGTTAAAGGACACGGCTGGTCCAGCCATCAACCCGTTATTAAAAGTGATGAACATGGTGGCGCTGCTTTCGCTTCCACTGATGCTTCCGTTTGATGCGTCTCTTTGGAGATCCGAGCATGCGATACATGGCACAGCGGTGATCAGATCATTGAGTCCCCATCCATGGATTGCGGCAACCATCGGTGTTGTGTGTATTGTCATCATCGCTTGGGCGGTCATGCGATCCAAGCGTGAAACCCACGAAATGGCGGAAATGGAAAAAGAGCTTGAATCGGTTTAACGATTTCATCAATCCCACCCCAGATATAGGAGATTTGCCGTGCTGCCGGAGATTGCTCACCGTGGCCAAAGGTATGGGAGCTTATCTGCGGCCGCATCCCCAAGCGATGCTCGCCGAGCCGCACTTCTGATCGGATGTCTGATTGCCATCGGTGCCCTGCTTTGGTCGCTGGCCGTTTCATCGTTTATGGGTAACCAGGCTCTCTTGGCGCTGGCCGCCCTGGCCACGGTGTTCGGCCTTCGCCATGCTATGGACGCTGACCATATTGCCGCCATCGATAATATTACGCGACGGTTGATGGACAGCGGTCGCCGGCAGATAACGGTCGGTCTGATGTTTTCCCTCGGTCACTCCACCGTAGTGATTGCATTGGCCTTGCTGGTGATTTTCAGTGTTCAACAGGTGCGTGCGTCACTCAGCCACCTAATGACCTTCGGTGGTATTTTCGGCGGGGCGATATCCGCTTTACTGCTTCTGTTGGTCGGAGGTGCGAATCTTATCGCGTTGTGGAAATCCATCGGAAGAGACCGGGCCAGCACCGGTAGCAAGGTGGATCGGGTATCCGGCAACTTCACAAGCGGCGGAATCTATTCCAAGCTGCTCGGGCGCATTTTATGGTTGGTTAACTCCAACTGGAAAATCTATGGGATTGGCTTTCTTTTTGGCCTGGGCTTTGACACAGCCAGTGAAATTGCCATTCTCATCATCTCCGGCGCGGCAGCGTCTCGCGGAATGCCCCTCTGGCATTGCCTATTATTCCCTCTACTGTTTACCTCCGGAATGACGCTTGTTGATACGCTGGACAATATTCTGATTCTCTCGGCATATAAATGGGCTCTTACTACTCCACGCGGCACCCGCTACTACAATGCCGCCATGACTTTAACAACCATTTTGATGGCGTTGGGAATCGCGGTGATCGAGGGATTAGGTTTGTTCCTGCCCTCAAATGCCGGGGCTCAGCATGGGGTGATTGCGTCTTGGGTGACAGTTCTCGATGATCATTTCGCATCGATCGGTGCCGTATTCGTCATTGCCACCGGAACTATTTGGTTGGGATTGTGGCTGCTTTACCGACTGAGAACTGTGTCCTCATCTCAGTACCCCATGGGATAGCGCCCATCCGTAGGCGCTTGCTCTCAATATCTGAAATGATTGGTATCACTTGTGGTAAACGAGCAGAATCAGCAGCGCCAGCAGCGACACCAGCGCCATCACAAACGCGCTGTTGATCATCCATGTGTTCCGCGTTCGCGATTTGTCAATCCAGTCCTGCACCTGAACGGTTGCATGGGCATAACTGTCACGCACCTGCGAAAGGCATTCCACTGCATTGCGATTGGTAAGCTGCAATCGATCCAGCATCATTGAAAATCGATTGAATGCTTCAACCAGTTGTCGATCGATTTCGGTCGAGGTTTCCATCTGCTCGCGGATCCCTTTGAGCAAATCGACCGGCGGCTTACCCGAGGCAATCAGATTTGAAATGCTCTCGGCAATATGCTTTTGCTGCTGAACATGAATCGCCAGTCGCTGGCTGATCGTCTCTAGCATCTGCGCCTGCAACTGACTGGTCTGTGGCAGAGCCTCGACGGCATGCGGCAAGGTGGCCAGTTGCGCCAGAAGTTGCTCCTGTCTCTGGACCTGGCCATCCAGCGTGGCACGAAGTTCCTGAACGGTCGTCAGGAGCGCATCGTAGCTTTGCTGCAGTTTATATGCACCCGGCTCAGGCCCCGCCCCCGGGCCGATGTACCGCAATACATCTGACTCCCCACGCTCGAAATTCTCTCCGCTCTGCGAAGGTTTATCCATCTCATAGTCAATGATTTCAGGTGGGGTCGGTCGAAATATTTTTCTAAGCACACTCATACGATCACCATTATAACAACGACGGGGGAAGAAAAGCATTGCAACCGCCCGGGGGCAAGGGGTACCGCTATCACCTGAGTCAAACGGCAGAGACGAATAAACCGCATTTGCGGAATTGTTTACGTGTCATTGCCGGCTGATGGGCCGGTGCGGCATTTGAAACCTGCACGGAACGGCAGTAAAAACATACTGTCGGCTCTCGGGCGGAATAAGGTTTCCAACTCGATGCGGTCGCAGGCGTTTGGGTGTACCAACAGGGAAGGCTTATGTACCGTCTGGCCGCAGATCGACCATCCTCAGTTCGCACGATACCCGCATGGTTCATGCCGGCGGTCTTCGCGGTTGTTGTCACGATCGTCATGGTCGTCCTGACCGGGCCGCAGGTTGGCGCAGTTTTCAGTACCCTTGGCAACGCGTCGCTCTCGATGTTTATTTTTATTCCTGCAACAGCGCTGGGTACGCTTCTGCTTTGGCCCGCCCGTCCCTATTTGATGCAACTTCCCACGCCCATGCCCGGAATCTATTTTCTCGCGCTTGCGGCCGCAGTCGGAATTCCTTCCCTCGGTTTGCTGACGATGCTCGTTGGGGCACTGCACCTGCTGGCATACGCTCCGCTTGTGCTGTTAATGGGCGGTACGATCGCCGGCTATGCTACCTTGAGCGCCCATCTTAAATCTCTGCACTACGCAAACATCCGAAAAACCATCGATGCCCGTTGGCTGCTTTTTGCTGCCGCCATCGCGATTCCCGTTGCCGTGCTTCTCACGGCAGCCTGTTTTCCCGCCGGAACCCTTTGGCACACCGAAGGCAAAGGGTACGACGTCTTGGAATATCACCTGCAATTACCCAAACAGTTTGTGGCGTCAGGGAGTATCGCCCCGGTGCGTGGAAATATTTATTCGTATTTGCCGCTGAACATCGAGATGCTCTTTACCCTGATGGCAAGTCTGGTAAAAATATTACCCGGGTGGGGCGGCTTGTACAGCCTGATTTATGGGTCGCAATTGCTGATGGTCGCCGTAACGGGAGTTACGGCCATCGCAGTTGGCCTGGCGCCGCTGCCGCTCTCGTGGCGCGGCCGTGCCATTGCCATGCTGCTTTTCATCTCCACGCCGTGGGTCATCGTCATCGGCTCTCTCGCGTACAACGATCCCGCCGTCCTTCTCATCGCCGCTGTCGCATTGCCGCTCGCGATTGTCGGCGAAAGCCGCCAAGTCTTCTGGCTGCTCGGTCTGCTGCTGGGACTGGCTGTCGGTGTCAAAATGACGGCGGGAATTTCGATTGCCCTGCCGGTGGCGGCCATCTGGATTGCGCGGCGTCGCTGGCGTGATTTATTGCTGGTCATCTTTATTTCCACCGCTCTTTATTCTCCCTGGATGGCACGGTCGATGATTGCAAGCCACACCCGCCAATCCATCGGTAATCCCATTTTTCCACTTTTCGCGCACACGTTGGGGATGGATCATTGGAGCAAAAATCTTGCCGCCCGATTTGATCGTGGACATACGGCGCCGCTGCGCGACGCCGGTATCGTCGGCCATCTGCACGCCATGGCAGATCAGTGGTTCCTTGACAGGCAGTTTGGCGCGGGAGTTGCCGCCATGGCCGATGCACTGGCCCGACACCCCGGTTATCCCGGCCCCAAGACGCCGTGGCTTCTTCGCTTCGGCATGATCTGGATCGCGATATTTCTGGCATCCGGGGTTGCACTTGCCACCGGTCCAGAGGCCTGGCTTTTATTATTGGCGGGGGCTGTGCAGCTTATTTCCTGGATCCTCTTCACCCAGATTCAGGCACGATTTCTCGTACCACTGATCGTCCCGTGCGTATGGCTCACTGGCATGTCCGTGCGAGTGATACCCAAAATGGCGGTGGTTTTGGTGGTGGGGCTGATGTTCCAGCTCAGCTTTTTGCTTGTGCTGCTGCGTTCGGAGAATGGCACCTTTCTGGGGGGTGCGTACAGTCAGGTGATCGGTCGTTATTTTCAGTTACCCGAGATGTGGCTTCTATCACGCCATCCACAGCGAATCCTCGCACCTTATGATCTCTCGAGTCCTGATTCTCGAATTTATCTGGAGGGGTTCGATGCTCCCCTCTATGTTCATGGCCACATCATCTACAACACGGTCTTTAATCGGAATCGATTGGCAAGATACTTTGCGTCCCATGGCGCCGTAGCTACCGTGAAGTGGCTGCAGAAGCATCACGTGCGGCTCGTCGTCTTCGACTGGTCGGAAATTGAACGTTTAGGCCGTACTTATGGTTTCAACCGCGTAGTGACGCCGAAAATGGCCGAGGCGTTGCTGCAAGCCGGATTGCGCCCGTTACCGGCAAAGCTCGCGGCGGCGATGAGCATTTTTGTTGTGCCCCGGCGAGTGAGCAGTCATTAAATCTGTAAGGATTCAGCCGGAGGCGGTGTATCGCCATGGGGCTGTTCCTGTTGCGCAGGTCGAGATGCAGCAAGTCTGCCAGAGAGCCTCGCGGCGTAGCACCGCCCGTGGCAGGCGTCTCGTTAAAAATCGTCGGCTCGCTGAGCTTACCATCGACAGGGTATTAAAATGGTGGAATTGACGGAGTGACACGCGGATACTTGCATACAGGCAAAACCGCGGGCAGAATAGGGTTATCGGAAAGGCCCGGGTTTCTGCGATGACGATGCGAAACGGCGGGCGCAGTGCCGACGTGCGGATGGGAAACATTCATCGGCTCGGACGGCGGAATCTGAATGTTACGGAGTGTGCGGCGTGTCGCAAGCAGCCTCTTTTTCCGGCCTCTCGTGCAATGTGCTCGTGCTCAATCGTCTTTACATGGCGATTCGAGTGGTGAGTGCGGCACGGGCTTTCTCTCTGCTCTCACGCAGCCGGGCGGAGGTTATCTCCGTCGAAAACGGCGCCTATTTCAATTACAATATTGAATCGTGGATTGAAGTATCACAGCTCAAAGCACAGTTTGAGCGCGAAACGCACGATTTTGTCCGGACGGTTCGCTGTGAAATTGCTGTGCCGCGGATTATTCGCCTGCTTGGTTATGATCGCCTTCCCAAGCAGGATGTGAAACTGAATCGACGAAACATTTATGCTCGCGACAGCGGAACCTGCCAATATTGCGGCAAACGTTTTCCGTCAAGCGAATTATCACTTGATCACGTTGTGCCGCGTTCACTGGGTGGCAAAACCATCTGGGAAAACTTGGTATGCGCCTGCGTATACTGCAACGCTAAAAAAGGGGGCCGCACCCCCCATCAGGCGAACATGCATCTGCTTCGCCCGCCGGTTAAGCCGAAGCGAAATCCGGTTATCAATGTCCGGCTTGGCTCCGATCGCTATTCGTCTTGGCAGCATTTCCTGGATCATGCTTACTGGAGCGTGGAACTCAAGTAATTCTGCCGCGCCACGAAATGGATCTGCCGGTGAGATGGCACCAGAATGCGTACCACTCAATGGCAAGCAAATAGAGAATGCCAACGGGGTTAAGCAGCGCCCCGGGAATGGTTTGATCGAACTTTGCGGCCGCAATGAGCCTCACGGCTAGGGTCATGATCGTTGCAACACCCGCCCAAAGACTGGCAGCGACATTGCCGTTTATCAGAGCAAGAAACCATAAAATGGCAGGCAGCACCTGCCCACCAAAAAGCACAATGGTCGCGGGCAGTATTAATTTGGGTGACGCCAGCCCTTCCGTGGCATTTTTGGCCAGACCGCGGATCAGTTGCCCGCTCGATGAATACATGCGACAGGACGCTAGGCGGGTGCCGTCAAATACGTCGGTCATAATCCTGTGGCGACGAAAGGCCCGTGGCAAGGTAATTCCGTCGTGCCGCGATGAGGCGATGGCCGAATGCCCACCGACCGCAAAATAATGATCCCTCCGGGCGGCAAAAATCTGGCCGCAGCCGGCGGCAAGGGACGGTTTGCTGCTGCGGCGCATCTGCCAGATAGGCAAAAATCCCAGCAGCACCAGATGCATAAGCGGAATGACCAGTTGTTCGGAGAGACTTATCGTAATCTGACGGGGGAACATGCTGACAAGTCCGGCCGAGCCGCAAGTGAGTTCCGCAGCCAGCGAGGCAAATGCGTCCGGCGCCGGCTCGACATCCGCATCCATGAAGATCAGGATGTCGTGAGCAGCCAGTTGGGCAAGTTCCCAGCAGGCGTGCTGTTTGCCGCACCATCCGGTGGGGAGTTCGGACGCCTTGGCAAGCCGGATGCGTGAATCGCGCTGCGAAATATCAATCACAATTTGCGCTGTGGCATCCGTCGAATGATCATCGAGAACGATTACCTCCATGGTAATATCTCTGCTCTGCAGGACGGCCTCCAGAGCGCGACCGATATGTGCAGCCTCATCCCGTGCAGGTATTAAAACTGATACACTCGGCGATAAACCCGCTGGATGACGATGAGGCGGATGGAAAAAACGCAGGTTCACAAGAAATGTGATGGTTGGAACGACCGCCAGAAAAAAGCACGCGATGGAAGCAACCAGCAGCATCAAATTTATTTCCCACCGTGCGCGGCGGCAAACGGCTTGCCTCGGATAAGCGAACCGGTCCGTCGAATCAAGTCATAAATTCCGCCGACGCCAGCGGTTCCATCCTGCAGAATTTCAAATTCCTCCCATCGCCGCTGCATGACTTTTTCAGCCAACCGATCCATTTCCATCTCAAGCCGCCGGGCGAAGAACTCGGTCCAATCCGCGGGTGTGCGTGCGGGTTCCTCCTGCATTTTGATCGGCGATCCGAACCGGACCGCCGCCTCTGCCGTGCGCTCCTCTCCAAACGTATATTCCACGGCCATGGGAATAAAAATAAGGTCAGCACGAATTTCCGCCAGATGGCCAATTCCCCTCTTCATTGCTACTGGGCGACATCGCACATCCCGAAAGCGTCCCTCCGGCGTGAGCCAGAGGATGGTGTCCGGAAGCGTAAAAATATACTCGCAGGCGGAAAGAAACTGTTTGGCTCCACGCCGCACATTGCGATCCACCGGAAAAAATCCCAGACTCTTCATCACGCGGTACTGATTCAGTGCCGCTGCATCGATGGGAGCGAAATGGCGGCAATGTGCATAATGACGTGCAGCAATCAACGCTCCGATCAGCGGGTCCCACCAGGAACTGTGATTGACAAAAATGACCGTCGGGCCTTCAAGCACAGGTGGAAGCCCTTCGCAATCGCACCGGACGGCATGAAAATGCCGCCGTACGTAACGCGGTATGTACCATGCCGCCAACGATGCCAGCCGCGGGCTGTAAACCGGGGCACCGGGTAATGGACCCTGATTAATGTCGGCCAAAGCTGCCTTCCTCACGTGATATCTTAGCCTCGGAGATGATTCAATCGCCCTTCATCTCCGGCACCGGGCGCATCCTGCCCCGCATCAACCATTCATAACCTGATGGATCAGTCGGTCGTACAGATGTTCCGCCAGGTGTTTCGCCAGCACATGCCGAGCGATCCGGCGCCTTTCGAATGCATCGATGACCCACGCACAACCTGTCTTTTCATCAACCATTTCCAATGTATTGGCCACGATCACATCCGCATGCGAAATCTGTCGGCTTTCTTCGGCGATCCGGATGAGTTCCTGTTCGCTTACGTCCGCCTCGAGTTTGAATTTGTAGATCAAGCCCCCGTATCTCCAGTCGCGGCGCAATCGATCGATGATCTTGGGCGTTCGAATGCCGAGCACCGCTATTTTTTCATAATCAGATTTTATTTTGCTTCCGGTAATTTCTTCCACCACCCAACGCTGTCGGCCGGGAACGGCATCCGATTCCGGAACCTCTTCGGTGATGACGCGCACCACTCTGATCGGCTTGTAGTCGCCAACCGCCGCCGTCATGAAGATTGCCGCGGGACTGGATTTCACCAGTACCTCAAGTTGCACGGCAAGTTCGTCGCCCGTGGCAAAGCGGCGTATTTCAAGATTTGCTGCTGCGGCTGGGGTTATTTTGGTCGGCTCTTTTGCGGAGCGTGCCAGCAGCAAAGTGACCCGCGCAAATTCGCATACGGCCAACGCAATTGCAATGCCGGTTTGCCCGGTAAAGAGGTTTCCCCAGCAGCGTACGGCATCAATGGGTTCGCTCGTTCCACCGGCGGTGATAATCACATGCGGCAAATTGTTCATGCGGACATTTTAACTCTTCTTCTTGACTTATCATGAGGCCGGATGGATCGATAGTCAGGGGATGATCGCTGACGGCCATCACACATGGGCCAGCAAAATCGCGGTGATGCCGAGAATTCCGAAGACCAGCCCCACAATCCCGTTGATCGTCATAAAAGCGATGTTGACACGCGAGAGATCATCGGCTTTGACCAGTGATTGTTCGGTGATCAGAAGTGCGGCCACCGCTACCCATCCGATCCAATAGGTGATGCCAAGTTGCAGCCCGCCTCCCAGGGCCAGTCCGAACGCGGCCAAAGCGAATAGGGTGCACGCGTGGCAGAGGCGAGAAACAATAAGGCCAAGACGCGAACCGAAACGAGCGGGGAGTGAATAGAGCTTATCGCGCCGATCCACCTCAATATCCTGCATAGCATAGATCAGATCAAAACCCGCAGTCCATGTCATCACCGCAACCGCCAACCAGATGATCTGCACGGTCAATACCGGCCCGCGCGGCGGCGAGAGTGCAATCCATGCACTGATCGGAGCCAGCCCCAGCGAAGCGCCGATCACAAAGTGGCATAGCCACGTGAATCGCTTGGTGTAGCTGTAAAACGCGATGAAGCCAAGCACCGGAATCGCCAGCGCCGCCGGCCAAGGATTGCCGTATGCCGCCCAAAAACCAAGCGTGAAGAGAACAAACAGCGCCCCGGAGATCGCCAGTGCGGCCATCATCCAGCGGACCGACAGTGTACCAGTCACACTGGGGCGGTTGCGTGTGCGCGGGTTGAGAATATCAAATTTCCGATCCACAATCCGGTTAAACGTCATGGCGAAGGTGCGGGCACTGACCATCGCCCCGACGATCAATATTATCGCCCGAATCCCCGGCAAATCATGCCCACTCTCCCGCACCGCCAGAAACATCGCCACCAGCGCGAACGGCATCGCGAAGATGGAATGCGAAAATTTAATTAAATCCAGAAATGTCCGAAACCGTGACATCGCAGGGACTGCGGAAGGCTGGACGGCAGAGACGGTTGTGTCGATGGGCATTGGACTCATCAGGCACCTGCTCCACGCCAGCGGATGTTCCATGTGTGCTCCACGCCGAGCAGGTCCAGAACTCGGCCGGCCGTCATCGTCACCAGATCGTCAATGCTCTGCGGACGCAGGTAAAACCCCGGACTTGCCGGGCAGATCACACCACCAGCTTCGGTCACCTGAACCATATTCCGCAGTTCGATCAGACTTACAGGCATCTCGCGGTGAAGCAAGATGAGCGGGCGGCGTTCTTTGAGCGTCACCTGAGCGGCACGCGAGATCAGATTATCGCCCAGCCCATGCGCGACTTGGGCCAGGCGACTGCTGGAGCATGGAGCGATCACCATGCCGGCATGGCGATAGGATCCCGATGCGATACAGGCGCCCACATCGTTATAAGGCAATACGGTAATATCATGCGGAAGAGAAGTGCCGAGGATAGATTCCGGATCGGGTTGTTCCACGCCCAACTCATCATGCAGCAGACGGCGCCCGGCCGGAGAGATAATCAGATGCACACGCCTGTGTGCTTCCGCCAATCCCAGCAAAATTCGCCGGGCATACGGTGCACCGGATGCGCCGGTGATCGCAAGAATGATCGGAGCCTCATCGCTCATGGTATATCTTCCTGTCTATAGCCCGTCGTCCAGTGCAAATTCATCCGTCAATTGTGTATCAATAAGCCCATGCTCATTAAACCATTCATAAATTTCAGGATGACATAAAAAATCGTCCCCATATCGGCTGCGAAGTTCCTGCGAATAATCGTGGCCGCCGCAATCACGCAGATGATCCAGCAGTGTCATGGCTGCGAAAAACCAGGTCGGTTTGGTACGCTCCGGCAGACGCGCAGAATAGACTGCGATGTTTTCCTCCCCGATGAAGACCCGACAATGGCGACACTGCCAGCGAGATCGGAAGATTCTGCGCATGACCGGACGGCTGTCATTTTTGTTAACCATGCCGGACTCCGCGATAGCACGCACACACGCCGAAGGTGAGCGACTGATAACCGACATCGGAAAACCCTGCATCCTTCATGGCTGAGCAGATACGGTCCGAGCCCGGAAACGTACCAACGCTGCGAGGCAGATAGTAATAGGCACCGGTCCGATCCCCACTGATAAGCGATGCCGTAAGGGGAACCAGATGATGAAAATAAAGATTGAACAGGCTTCCGATGACGGGACTTTTGGGTGTCGTGAATTCAAGAATGATCAGGCGTCCGCCCGGGCGAAGAACGCGGAAAAATTCTCGTATTGCGTCCGTCCACCTGTCAACATTTCGCAGACCAAATGCGATGGATACAACATCCACCGAAGCATTCGCAAGTGGCAGACGCGTTGCGTCCCCATCGGAAAAGCCGATCTGCGACGCCATTCTTCCGTGGGCGGCTTTGTCGATCGCGCCACGGGTCATGGGATGACAAAAATCCAATCCTATGACGCGCTTCGCCCCGGCCCTGGCAAAGGCAAAACTCAAATCGCCTGTGCCGCAGGCGATATCGGCAACAACATCGGTGGGGCGCACTTCCGCCGCGGCAACCGCCTTGCGCCGCCACGAATGATCAATTCCCATGGAGTGCAGATGATTATTGAGATCATACGCCGGGGCAATCGCCGCAAACATGGCCCTAACTCGGTCCGATTTATCGGACGACAGATGCGGATTACTCAGATTTCCATGGTTCCATAGCGGGACGGCAGCCGGTGATACGGATGTTTCGGGCGTAGGCGTGTGACCTGCTGACTTCATGGCAATATTATAGCCCGCCCGCCGCCTAGGCCATAGGTGCTATGGCAGTCTCACCACCGGCATCCGGCAATCACGTATCGTCATAGGTCGATATGCTGGAATTGATAATCGATTCATGAACGAGTTCAGTCTGCCTGTAGGCCGATTGGACGGCAATTTTTCCGGGGCCTGTTGCACGCAGCCAGATTCGGGCACCGGGAAGTCCGCCGGGAAAGCCAATGGCCCGGATCGAGATGTACTCGACATGCAGGATCAATTTCACCTGCGGGTCCTTGTAAAGGAACGCACCCGGTTTGATCAGAATCGCCTGCTCGGGCATGAGATTCTGCACGAAGCAGTTTCCCCGACAATGCACAAATACAATACCCGGCGATTTCCCCGCGACGAACCGATCATAAAACATGCCGATCGGTCGCAGCAGCTTATGGGCTTTCTCATCTTCGCCCGATTCACCCAGCGTGACCCAGATATCGGTCGGACGCAACTTCAAATCGATTTCACTGGTTGCAGCCAGAAAGTGATTCTCGTGCACGTCTACGCCAGCACCGGCATCAAGCGGGATGGCGATGGTTTCACCTGCCTCATCTGCCGATACGGCCACATGCCCCGGCCCGACGGCCTCGGTTAAAAAGATCGGCATACCGCCGATCATGCGTTTCCAGGCATCCTGCATACTTTTGTTTCGAAGCGTGATGCCCGCATCTGCCCAGAGCAATTGGTGATGGGAGAAATAAATGAAATCGTCGGCGGCGAGATGAAAATCCGCCACCGGGACCATTTCACCCTCGATCTGACAGGTGCTCGGGCCGAACTGCAATCGTGCCATGTCCGCGACAGCCGGCCGTTGTTCAAAGCCTGATTGATCCACTCTAGGGGCAGCCGTCAGGGGCGCCCCGCAGCGGGGGCAGTTCCCGGTCAATGCGGTGATCGCTTCACCGCACCAGGGACACCGATTCAAATTTGTCGAAGTTGCCTGTGTCATCATGGCTCTCACTTTTCGCCGGAATTCATATGGTGATACATGGATTGAATTCCCACCCGCCCCGGACCGGTCATCCGTGCCAGGGCCATGCGATGCTGACCGAGTATTCCGCCGCCAACCTTGGTAAATTCAATGTCCATCTGCACCGAGGAATCCTTGTAGAGAAAGCCGCCCGGCTCGAGCAGAATGCTCTCTCCCGGTTTAAGCGTTCGCTGAAACACATTGCCGTAGCCGTGCAGAATCAGCATGCCTGGTGCCGAGGTTGTCACAAACCGGTCCATGAACATTCCCTCGCCGCCGAATATTAAATTCGCCAGCCCTTTGATCCGGACAAAGGAATAATCGATCACATGCGATGCAAGGACAAAGGAATGTTCCCGCACATCGAGTTCCATACCAGGGTGGAGCGGCAGGACGACCAGTTCGCCCGACGCATCACGTGAGAAGGCAATATGCCCCGGCCCCTCGGCCATCGAGATCGAAAACGGCATACCGGCCAGCATTCGTTTGACTCCGCCGGCGATGGCCTTACTTCCAATATGCAGTGCCGGGTCTTTCCACAGCATGACGTGCGGTTCGAAAAATACTGCGTCCTGCGCCGCAAGACTGATGTCCGCCACGGGAACTGTGTGCCCCTCCACCTGACAGACACTTGATCCGAATTGAATTTTTGTGAAGTTACGTATTCGCGGTGCGGCACTCCAGCCCGAATCGCTCACGACATTTCTTGCATCTAGCGGCGCTCCGCAGCTTGGACAATTTGTGGTGCCCTGCGGACTCTGTGCCCCGCACCAACTGCATTTAACGATGGTCATGGACATTTTGCCGGTTCTCCTGACAACTTGTTGCGAGCAAGAAATTGGCCATTCGATTACAAAGCGGCCTGCCCCAGTTTCTCAAGCGGAGCCTAACACAAGCCATCACGAGATGTCAAATATCGATAATGATCAAACTCGGTCCGATGAATACCGACTTTCATGGGGGTATTGCCGGAATAATGCTGGTGAATCTTGACAAGGTATGGATGCGCCAAGGCCTCGTCATACTCGTGAAGCCACTTTTAGCCGGGATGATCACGCCGACGTCATACACGCATGCCAATAAAATCGGGGTAAATCCGTTGTGGCTGGCACCCGCTTCAAATCCGGTGATTCCCCCCTACCGAAAATCATTTCAGGGGAATTTCAGCGTTGCTGGCTGACATGAGAATAGCGCCGGTCATGCTTGCTATGAGATATCAGCCAATCCATCCATGGTTTGGCTTGATTGCTGAGCACCGACAATTCAAGCAATTGGGCATCTCGATTTAAGTGCTGAATATCCTGCCGAAATCGGGGCAGATCAAACGGGATATAGGGAAGGAGGTCCATTTTGTTGAGGAGCAACAAATCGGCTGATACCACCAGGTTTGGATGCTTGGCGGCTTTATCGTCCCCTTCGCTGACGCTGAACATGCCCACTTTGCAGTCTTGCCCAAGATTAAAGGAGACGGGGCAGATCAGGTTGCCGACGTTCTCGATGATCAGCAGATCAATATCCGACAAATTCAGCTTATCCAATGCATGCCGCACCTGATTGGCATCAAGGTGACATCCCGTTCCGGTGTTGACCTGCACGATGTTTGACGAATGCGCAGCGAGACGGTCGCCATCCCGACAGGTTGCCGGATCTCCTACAATCACGCCGATATTCAGAAAGTTACCCAGTTCCCGGAGGGTGAGTTCGAGAAGAGAGGTTTTGCCGGCACCCGGTGATCCTATCAAATCTACGACAAACACCCCCGCCCGCTGAAATACCTCTCGATTTTGCAACGCCAATTCGTCGTTGAGTTTGAGAACATTTTCAACGATGGGTACTTTATGGCTCATCATTTTGTCTCACTGCTACTTTTCCAATAGTGGCCGCGCGCCTGCCTCGCTTTCACTGCGGACAGTTTACCGCCGATTCCACATCAATAGATTCCAGCACGAATTCATCACCCGCCATGATATCAGCGTGGGGACTGCCGCAAGTACAGTGCTCGTCGACCGTCACCGGTTCCCAGCAGCGGCCGCAGGCCCCGCATCGTAATCGCCAGGGCGGTGTTATCACATGGAGTTGTGATCCACTCCAGCCCTCTTTTTCACTGACCACATTCCACGCCATTTCCAGCGATTCCGGTACCACACCGTGAATAGGACCGATACGGACGGTAATGCCGATCAGGTGCTGATGAGGTGGCAGATGGCGACGGATCAAATCCGCCAGTGATTCGGCGATTGAAACTTCATGCATAATCTAACCGCACATCCTCCGCATATTGGCTTCCTATTTTTTCCAACCCTGGAGTATTTCGATGTAATTACGACGCTCGAAAAGCTCCGGCAGCGGTGACCGCATCATGCTCATACATCCCTTCATCTGTTTTATGGAAGTGTATTCATGCGCCTGCATCCAATGGGCCAGAGCATCTCGCAATGTTGTGAGATGTTCCGGGCCATGCTTCAAAAGTGCCGAAACTATCTGAACCGCATCGGCGCCGACCATGATACACTTCACAATGTCTTCAACGTTGTGAACGCCGCCGGTAATAGCCAGACGGCAGTTGACATGCCCGCTGAGAGCGGCTGTCCATTTCAGGCGAGGAAGCAGTTCGTCGGAGGTGGAGAGCCTAAGATCCCGCTTTACCGTTAGATTTTCAATATCAATATCGGCCTGATAAAAGCGGTTGAATATCACCACATTTTCCGCCCCTGCCCGGACAGCCTGTGCCACAAAATGGACCGGCGAGGTGTAAAACGGGGAGAGTTTGACGGCCAAAGGGAGTTTCACCGATTCGCGTACGTCCCGGATGATTTCGAGGGATTCGCGTTCAACATCTGCGGAATTGCGACCGATGGAGAGAATCAGATCGTACAAATTCAGTTCAATGCCGTCGGCACCGCTTTCCTGAAGTAACTTGGCATAGGCGGTCCAGCCTCCGCGGGTATGGCCGTTGAGCGACGCGATGACGGGCACCCGCACCGCCTGCTTTATTTTCTGCAACTGCTTGAGATAGGTATCGGGCCCCAGACGAAAATGGTATGGCGTCGGAAGATATCCGGACGCCTCACCGGAGTTGTATTCTCCCTGCATGATCGTCCAGTCTACATAAAGCTCCTCTTTTACCAGTTGCTCTTCAAAAATGGAGTGCATGATGATCATGGGAGCACCCGCATCTTCGAGGCGACGCACCGTATCAAGGTCATCCACCATGGGAGATGCGCCCGGGATAAGTGGATGTGGGAGATTGAAGCCCATGTATTGAGTAGACAAATCCATATTATCAGCTTCCTTTCTTGGAATCAGCGGACGCATCACCTTTGACAACTATTGGAGTTTCAGGAATTGCAAAACCTGCCAGTTGGGTATATAGCGCCAACCTCTCGGCAGTATTTCGAACGGCTGCCTCTGAGAGTTCGCGGAATCTCTCGGGGTTCATTTTTTCGACCATGGAGAATCGAGTTTCATTGCGAAGATAATCGCGGACATCCGCCCGTTGGATCGATGAATCAATCTGCAGGGGATGTTTCCCTTGAGCAATGAGCCGCGGATCATAATGATATAGTGGCCAAACCCCGCTATCGACGGCCAACTTCTGTTGGCCTGCCCCAAATTTGAGATCGTAACCGTGGGCGATGCAGTGACTGTATGCAATGATCAGCGACGGCCCGGGATAGGCGGCGGCATCGCTGAAGACGCGGACGGTATGGTTGTCATTGGCACCAAACGCGACGCTGGCGACATAGGCATGGCGGTAACTCATCGCCATGAGTCCCAGGTCTTTCTTCTGAGTACTTTTCCCGGCTGCCGCGAATTTGGCCACGGCGCCGATGGGTGTGCTCTTTGAGCTCTGCCCGCCGGTATTGGAATACACTTCGGTATCGAGCACAAGAATGTTGACGTCATAGGGAAGGCTGAGCACATGATCAAGGCCACCGAAGCCGATGTCATATGCCCATCCGTCTCCCCCGACAATCCAGACGCTTTTACGCACGAGATAATCGGCCATTCGGCTCAGGATGTCGGCTCTCGGATCTTTGACGGCTTTAAGGGCGTTGCGTAAATCCGCCACGCGATTGCGCTGTTCGACGATTCCCTTTTCCGAAGACTGATCAGCATTAAGAAGAGTGGTGGCCAAGGCAGTACCCAATACGCTGGAGAGTTCTGTAACAAGGCGTCGTGTCTGAAGGATGTGCTGATCAAGCCCCAAGCGTATCCCGAGGCCAAATTCGGCGTTATCCTCAAAGAGCGAATTGTTCCATGCCGGACCGCGATTATCGCTGTTTTTCGAGTACGGCGTGGTGGGAAGATTTGCACCATAAATAGATGAGCAGCCTGTGGCGTTGGCGATAATAAGGCGATCGCCGAACAATTGCGTCAGCAATTTCAGATAGGGCGTCTCACCGCAACCGGCACACGCCCCGCTGAACTCAAAGAGCGGCAGAAGGAACTGGCTGGATTTGACATCCATGCGAGTAATCCGTGTGCGATCCAGTTCGGGGATGCGGAGAAAAAACTCGAAATTGTCTCGCTCGCGTTGGCGAATAGGGATTTGCGGAGTCATGTTGATGGCTTTGTGCCTGGGGTTTGCCTTGTCCTTGGCGGGACATATCTCGACGCAAAGTCCACATCCGGTGCAATCCTCCGGCGCCACCTGCAGCGTATAAGACATACCCTTAAAATCGGGCGCCTTATACGATACATGCTTAAAATGCTCCGGCGCGCCTTTCAAATCCGCTGCATCGTATATTTTGGCGCGGATGGCGGCGTGGGGGCAGACAAAGGCACATTTATTGCATTGTATACAAAACTGGGTATCCCACTGCGGTATTTCAGTGGCAATATTACGTTTTTCCCACTGTGAAGTACCGGTCGGCCAAGTCCCGTCGACGGGAAATGCGCTCACAGGAAGCAGATCACCTTTTCCGGCCATCATGACCGCCTGCACCCGTCGGGCGAACTCGGGCATATCGGGGCGGGCGAAACTTTCCTGTCGGGTGGAGGAAGTTGCGTTGGCTGGAAGGGTTATCTGATGCAGGTTTGCAAGGGTCTGGTCTACAGCTTCATTATTACGCCGTACCACCTCCTCGCCGCGTTTTTCGTAGGTTTTTTTGATTGCGTTCTTAATGGCTGCTATCGCCTGTTCAACCGGCAAGATGCCGGAGATGGCAAAAAAGGCGGTCTGCATAATGGTGTTGATGCGGCGTCCCATGCCGGTATTCCGGGCGATGCTGTAGGCGTCAATGGCGAAGAGTCGCATCTGCTTTTCGATCAAGGTCTGCTGGATTTCAATCGGAAGATGATCCCAGACTCGATCGGCTTCCATGGGGGCATTGAGAAGGAATGTACCTCCCGTTGCCGCTTTTTCCAGAACGTCAATGTGTTTGAGAAATTCAAACGCGTGACAAGCAATAAAATCAGCTTTGTGAATCAGATAGGGCGCACGGACAATCTCCTTGCCGAAACGGAGGTGGGAAATCGTCATGGCGCCGGATTTTTTTGAATCATAGACAAAGTACCCCTGGGCGTGGAGGCCGGCCAGATCGCCAATGATTTTGATTGAATTTTTATTCGCCCCGACAGTTCCGTCAGCTCCAAGTCCGTAAAATACGGCGGCGGAATCTCCGGTAGGCAGATCGAAGTTTTCATCTATAGGAAGTGAAAGGTGCGTAACATCATCGGAAATTCCCACTGTAAAGCGCGGCTTGGGGTTCGGTTTCGCCAACTCTATCAATACCGCTTTGACCATGGCGGGTGTGAATTCTTTACTGGATAAGCCGTAACGTCCGCCGATGACGGTCGGCATGATGCCCATAGGCAGGACATTTACCATGGCGGCTTGGGCCAGGGAGGTTATGACATCCTGATAAAGCGGTTCGCCGGCGGAGCCGGGTTCTTTGGTGCGATCGAGAACGGCTATTTTCCGGGCGGATACCGGAATGGCGTTGATCAGCATATCAGCGGCAAAGGGACGATACATACGAACAATGACACAACCGACATCTTCACCCTGCGCCACCAACAACTTTACCGTCTCACTGGCTGTTTCAGCCCCCGAGCCCATGAGAATGATAATTCGCGTCGCCTGCGGATGGCCACGATACTCATACGGTTGATAGTGTCGACCTGTTAGTTGGCCAAAACGTCGCATCTCCTCAACAAGAATGTTGGGCAGATGATCATAAAACGGATTAATGGCTTCACGGGCCTGAAAAAACGTATCGGGATTCTGTGCCGTACCGCGAAGTACCGGTGCATCAGGTGTCAGGGCTCTCTGACGATGGGCGGAGATGCCTTCCTGTGGAATATAAGTGCGAAGCTGATCATCCGAGAGAATTGCCACACTGTTAAGCTCGTGGGATGTTCGAAATCCATCGAAGAAGTGAATGAAGGGGATTCTGCTGCGGAGCGTTGCGGCAAGCGATATAGCAGCCTGATCGTGTGCTTCCTGCACGTTCATAGACGCCAGGATCGCAAATCCCGTCTGCCGACACGCCATAACATCGGAGTGATCACCAAAAATGGAAAGCGCATGGGTTGCGACGGAACGTGCGGCTACATGAATGACAAAACTGGTAAGTTCCCCGGCAATTTTATACAGATTGGGAATCATGAGCAGCAAACCCTGTGAGGCCGTGGCGGTAGTGCACAGTGCTCCGCTTTGTAAAACCCCGTGGGCGGCGCCGATGGCGCCGCCTTCGCTTTGCATTTCCACAATCTTTGGAACATCTCCCCAGATGTTTGTGCGTCCCCGCGACGCCCAGTCGTCAAAAAACTCTCCCATCGGACTTGCCGGCGTGATCGGATAAATGACGGCGGCCTCAGTGGTTCGATAGGCAACACTTGCCGCTGCTTCGTTGCCGTCCATGGTGATATGCATGTTACTCATAAATCGTCCGTCCTTAATGATGGAATCATTCCGAGCCGACTGCCACATTTGAACCCTCAAACATTTCCGGGGAGAACACACCGGTGTCGATGAGCCCTGTAACACATCTGAAGAGGTGCCGCGCGAGGCGCTCAACTGCGGCGATAACTTTGGGAGTCAATTGATCACCGATGTCCGTCGATTGGCATCCAACCGCCGCCGTCCATGCCTGGGGTGATGCGCCAAACACACTGGCCGCTAGGATCAGCAGTATGCCGGGAGTAAAATAATGACCGAGCTGTGCGCCCGACTCTTCACATTCCATCCGATTAATCGCAATGCGCCCCGCTGGAATAGCCACGCTTGCATCGATAAACACGACACGCCGGAACGACGCAATATGTGCGGCCAATTCCGGTGTGAGCTGAAGGCAGGTCATCATTTCTACAAAACCAGAGTATTGCGACGGCAGCAAGTCGGAAAGCCTTTGGACAACGGCCGGGCCGACGCCATCATCAGTCCGCAATGAATTGCCATAGCCGATCATAAGCAGTTCGGCGTCCGCCGGTTGCAGGTCAGTCTCTCTGCAGTACATCGCACACCTCACCATCCGCTTTACAGAGCTCAATGCGAAGGGGCATCTGCCCCAGAGCATGGGTGGAACAACTCAGGCATGGATCAAAGCAGCGGATCACCGCCTCGACGCGGTTGAGCATGCCTTCCTGCAATTTGTTGCCGTCGACAAACCGCTCCGCGACCTGTCGGACGCCCCGATTCATTGCCAGATTGTTATGGCCCGTGGCGATGATCAGGTTCGCCCATTGGATCAAGCCATTGTCGTCGATCTTGTAATGATGAATCAATGTTCCGCGGGGAGCTTCCGATACGCCCACGCCTTCGAGACGATTGGGGCGGGCCCGTGCACGGATATGCGTATTGAGGATATCGGGGAATTGAAGCAAACGCTGGATCATTTCAATTCCATAGAGTATTTCGATGAGCCGGGCCCAATGGTAATGGAAACTGCTCTGCGGACTTCGTCCCAGACGTGTGCGAAATGCCCCGAGTTCCATATCGGCCCGACGCGTGCCGCAGCGTTCCGCGACGATTAACCGGGCCAGCGGGCCGACGCGGTAAATCCCGTCGGGATAACCGCGCGGCTTGAAATAGGGAAATTTAAGGTAGGAATATTTTTCGACGGCTTCGCCGATGAGTGAACCGTAATGGCGTTGATCGGCGGGGCTGAGTTCCGCCACCAATGATGCGTCCTGATCGACAAATTTCAAAGGCCCATGGTAATGTTCCAGCAGACCGTCGGCAGTCACCAGCCCGGCAAAGAGCGTGGGGAAATTGGCGAAAGCATCCTCTTCAGCGGGATAGCGACCCTCAATTTGATGAAAATAATCCAGAGCGCGATCTATCCTTTCAATCGCCGCTGGCACTTCCTTGAGGATGGAATCCTGCACTTCTTCCGTCAATGGAGCGTTGACACCGCCGGGTACCACCCACGCGGGGTGAATCTTTTTTCCCCCGAGTTTGGCAATAATATCCTGACCGAATTTGCGAAGCATGATGCCGTCGCGGGCAAAATCCGGATGGTCACGGATCAGGCCGAAGATGTTTCTTTGTTTTGGATCGCCATCCATACCAAAGAGCAGATCCGGACTTGAGAGATGAAAGAATGATAAGGCGTGACTTTGAATCATCTGCGCCAAATTCATAATTCGGCGGAGCTTTTCGGCAGTGGGCGGAATCTGCACCGCCAGAATATCATCACAGGCCTTGGCCGCCGCCATCAGGTGGCTCACCGGGCATATCCCGCAGATGCGTGCCATAATGCCGGGCATTTCCGTCAGCGGCCTGCCTTGGACAAATTTTTCAAACCCGCGGAACTGGGTCACGTGAAATTGGGCATCGTACACCTTGCCGGCATCGTCAAGTTGAATCGTAATTTTGGCGTGCCCTTCAATCCGGGTCACACCGTCGATGGTAATGGTCTGTGGCATGATAACATCCTTTTTCCTCGAAACCGGAAAGCTAACATCTACGCTCTATTTACCAAAGCGTGAAACGCTCATGGCGTTTGGCACGCGTCCCGCCAGCAATTCTGTCAATACAAACCAGATTGCATCCGCCGGCGGCGGGCACCCCGGCAGATACAGATCAACTTTGATTACCTCATGGAGCGGGGTCGCGTGCGGACGGAGCGGGGGTACAACTGCGAGCGGAAGCAACGCCTTCCGGGCCTCGGGACTGACAGGCTCCTGAGCATTTTCGACATACGCGCGGTCGAATAAGTCCGAGCGATCCCAGTAATTACGCATAGCGGGCACATTTCCGGTCACTGCGCAATCGCCCATGGCTATGACATATTTGCTGCGCGCACGAATAATATTCGCCTTGTGCAAATCCTCTTCGCTGCTGACCGCCCCTTCAACGAGTGTCAAATCAACATTTTGCGGAAACTCCTTGGAGTCGACAACGGGCGAATGGAGAATATCCACGAGGCCGGCGAGAGTCATGAGCCGCTCATCAAGGTCCATGAAACTCATGTGACATCCGGAACAACCGTCGAGCCACACCGTTGCCACAGTCGGTTTTGTCGTCGCGTTGGTCATGATTCTGTCCTCCGCATGAGCGTCAGGTAGGGTAAAAAGTCGGTCTTTTTCTGCATCTCCCCGACCGCGGTGCCTCGATGGGTCAGCGCGCCGGTTGGACATACGTTCACACATTTGCCGCAGCTCGTGCAGGTTTCGCTTTCACCCCAAGGCTGATCCAGATCGTGAATAATGGCAGCAAGCACCCCCCGCCCTTTGACGTCTTTGGTATGCGCACCCTCGATTTCCGCACATACCCGCACGCAGCGCGTGCACAAAATGCAACGGTTGTGATCCATTCGCGCACGATCGTGAGAATTGTCCACCTGCAGATGGGGATAGCGATAGGGGAATCGCACATGATCAATCTCAAGTTTGACGGCCATATCCTGCAGTTCACAATGTCCGTTGCTCACGCAAACCGAGCAGACGTGGTTGCGCTCGGCGAAGAGCATCTCGACGATCATCTTGCGATATTCTTTCAGACGCGGGGAAGCCGTGACAACATTCATTCCTTCTGTACAGACCGTCGCGCAGGCTGCCTGGAGTTTGGGTGAACCGGCGACTTCCACGAGGCACAGGCGGCAACCTCCCCATACGGAGAGTCCTTCCATGAAACAGAGTGTCGGAATATCTATGTTATTCTCGCGTGCCACCGCGAGAATGGTTTCACCGCTTCGACAACTGATGTCTTTGTCATCGATTTTTAATGTGATGGATTCACCTGAAGATACGGCAGATGTCATGAAAGCACCTCCAGCTTGATGGATTCACCTTTTGCGGCGGCATTTCGATCTGCTTCCGAGGCCTGAGCCTGATTGATCAGATCGAGATATTCGTGTTCAAAGTAGCGAAGGGTGCTGAGCACCGGATTCGGAGCGGATTGGCCCAGTCCGCAAAGACTGGTCTGCTTGACCATACCGCACAGGTCTTTCAATAACTGAAGATCATCGAGTGTTCCGCGCTTTTCATAGATGCGGTCAAGCAGCTCATGCATTTCATAGGTGCCGACCCGGCAGGGAACGCATTTGCCGCAGCTCTCCGTCATGCAGAATTCCATGAAGAAGCGAGCGACATCCACCATGTTGCTGGTTTCATCCATGACAATCATGCCACCGGAGCCCATGATCGAACCAGCCTTGGTCAGCGATTCATAATCAACCGTAATATCGAGCATATCAGCTGGTATACAGCCACCGGATGGTCCGCCGGTCTGAACGGCTTTGAACGCCCTGCCGTCCGGAATTCCGCCGGCAATGTCATAAATGATGTCTTTCAGCCTGATACCCATTGGAACTTCGATCAGACCGGTATTTTTTATTTTTCCGGTCAGGGCGAAGATCTTGGTTCCTTTGCTTTTCTCGGTTCCAATCTGAGCAAAGGACGCCGCGCCGTTATTGATAATCGGAGCGATATTGGCGTAGGTTTCGACATTATTAATGAGTGTAGGACAACCGAAAAGCCCGGAATTGGCTGGATACGGAGGACGAGGCCGCGGCAGTCCACGCTTCCCCTCGACGCTGGCAATTAAGGCCGTCTCCTCTCCGCAGACAAAGGCACCGGCGCCGAGGCGTATTTCAACGTTGAAATCAAATTTGGTTCCAAAAATGTTATGGCCGATCAAGTCATGGCGATGCGCCATATTGATCGCTTTGGTTAGGCGTTTGACTGCCAGCGGATATTCCGCCCGGACGTAGATCACGCCCTGCTGAGCCCCGACGGCATAGGCGGCGATGGCCATTCCCTCCAGAACGCGATGCGGATCGCCCTCCATCATGCTGCGATCCATGAATGCGCCTGGATCGCCCTCATCGCCATTGCAGATCACATATTTTCGGGTTCCCGGCGCTTTGGCGACGGTGGCCCACTTGAGTCCGGTGGGAAAACCGGCGCCGCCGCGGCCTCGCAGACCGGAATCTGCAATTTCCTGAATCACCTGTTGCGGGGTCATGGAGGTGAGCACTTTGAGCAGCGCCTGATACGCACCATGGGCAATACAATCGATCAGGCTCTCCGGATCAACACGGCCGGAATTTTCCCGAACGATCAATTTCTGCCGGGTAAAAAAGGGCTGCTGAGTATCGCACAGCAGTTCCTGAACCGGTTGGCTTGAAAGGCTATCAACGATGGCCGGGGCATGTTCCGATTTCACATTCTGATACAGAGTGGTGTTGGCCTTTACCAGCGGCCCGTTGCAGCATAATCCCATACAGCCAACGCCTTTAACGCAGACCTTTTCGGTCAGGCCGCGGTGTTTGACCTCATCGCCAAGCGTTTTAAGCAGTAGATCACTCTGCAGACTGATGCATCCCGATTCGGTGCAGACATTGATGTGATGATCAAATGCCTGCATATCCGCCCGGGCTTTTTCCATCATGCTGGTTAACTCTTCGGGCTTCATGATTCCTGCTTCCTTTCCAGAGCTTCGTCCAATGCCGAGAGAAGTTCCGTCGGCGAACGCTTCCCAAGAACTTTTCCATCCACCACCGCGGTTGGCGCAAGACCACAGGCACCGATACACCGCGCGACGAGCAGGGAAAGCTGTCCGTCTTTCGTGGTTTGCCCTTCAGAGATTGCGTAACGGTTGCGTACTTCATCAAAGAGTCTGCGCCCCCCTTTGATGTAACATGCGGTTCCCAGGCAGACCACGCAAACGTGCTTGCCCTGCGGCTTGAGGGTAAAAAAATGATAAAAGGTCGCCACTCCGTAGACCTTTGAGAGTGGAACCTTTAACGCCGCCGCCACCCAACGCATCGAAGGAATATCAAGAAAACCAAATGTCTGTTGCACACTGTGGAGACTTTCAATCAATGCGTCCGGCTGAAAATCGTTACGGCGCATGGTGGTTTCGACAATTTTCCACCGTTTATCATCCGTCGGCGGCCTGGGTAACGTTGCAGAGATCGACATGGTGAAGACTCCCTTTAAGGAACAAGATTTCCTCCGGTTCAGCAGATACGGGGTAATTGCTCGCCATAAGGCTTCTGCAGCACCCGCCACCCGCCGATGGATGTGTGCAAAACACAAATACCATCCTTTTCAGCAGTGACCGAACCGATGATTTTTGCGTCCCGTCCTGATGGATGGCGCTTCATCGCCTCCAATACCGCCGCTGCCTCGGCCGGTCTGACGACGACGACCACTTTTCCTTCATTGGCAATTTCGAGCGGGTCAAGCCCGAGCATATCGGCGGCATGTTTTGATTCGGGTCGAATGGGTATCTGGTTTTCCTCCAGATTGATCCGCCAACCGGTTCTTGCGGCCAGATCGGCGGCAAGACCTGCCAGACCGCCGCGAGTTGGATCCCGCATGAACATGATTTCCGCGGCGCAGCGCAGCTTTTCAATCAGGCCGTTGAGTGGTGCTACATCGCTGCGCAAAACACTTTCGACTTCAGGCATTTCTCGTGCCAGCATCACGGTCAGGCCATGGTCACCGATAGGGCCATTGATGATCAGCACATCCCCTGGCGCAACATGATCCGGATGCGGAACCGGCAGTCCGGTGAGTTCGCCAATCCCCGCCGTTGTCAGGTAGATACCGTCCGCCTGTCCGTGCCCCACGACTTTGGTATCGCCGGTGATGATTCTCACGCCCGCCTCATCGGCTGTTGTCGCCACCGAATCCAGCACGCGCTCAAGCACCTTGCGTTCCAGGCCTTCGGCCATAATCATGGACAGGGCCAGCGCTTGCGGGCGGGCGCCGCACACGGCGAGATCATTGACCGTTCCGCTGACCGCAAGTCGCCCGATGTCACCGCCTGGAAAAAACAACGGTTGAACGACGTAGCTGTCGATCGTCAATGCAAATCTGCCGCCCGGGATCATGCCGGAATCCAGAAGTTGGGAAAGCGCCGGATTATTGAGCCGTGGCATGACAATCTGGTTCAAGAGCACATCGGTGAGTTGCCCTCCACCGCCGTGCGCCAGTGCGATATGAGAAAATCGCGCGGGTGTGGGGCGTGGTTGGGAGACAGCACGATGGTTTTCAGCTTGGTTTGTCATGGTAGGACCTCCTGAGGTTCGTTTGCGTGCGTGCAGCTGAGATTCAGATGCCCGCTGCGACCGTATTTGAACCATGCGGAACAGGTGCCTTCGGAACTCACCATACATGGGCCGATGGGTGAAACCGGTGTGCAGGCGCGCCCAAAGAGTTTGCACTGGACCGGGAGTGCCGCCCCGCTGATCACCTTGCCGCAGATACACCCCGGGGGTTCATGTTCATCCGGTTCCGAGAGTTCGAAGCGCTGGACGGCATCAAAGTGGCGGTATTTATCGCGCAGGACCAATCCGCTCTCCGGTATGATGCCCATGCCGCGCCATCTCGCGTCCCCCGGTTCAAATACTTCTGCCAGCAACGCCAGAGCGCGGGGATTGCCCTCGGGACGAACCGCTTCACGATATTGATTTACGAGAGCGGTCTGGCGGTTGAGAACCAATTCGGTCAAGCACAGCAGGGAGGAGATAAGCTGAGTCGGCTCGAATCCACCGATGACGCACGAAACATTAAATTCATCCACGATGGGGCGATAGATTTCCGATCCGATAATGACCGACACATGCCCCGGACAGAGGAATCCATGGATGCTGGGAATTTCCTCATCGGTCAAGAGCGCCCGCATGGCGGGAATAATCCGTTTATGGCTTGCCAACACGCTGAAATTCCGCACATTTTGGCGTTGGGCTTCGCAGACGGCTGCCGCCGTAGCGGGTGCGGTTGTTTCAAACCCCACCGCAGCAAACACCACCTGCTGATCAGGTTCATCAATGGCTCGTTTCAAAGCATCCATACTGCTGTAAACAACTTCAATCCGTCGGCCCCGTGTGCGGGCGGTTTCCAGATTTCCGCGGCGGCCGGGAACTCTCAGCATGTCTCCATAGGTGCACAAAATGACATCCTGCCGCGATCCCAGATCGATCAGACGATCAATATCTCCCTGGGATGTCACACAGACCGGACACCCCGGGCCGCTGATCAAACGTACGTTTGGCGGCATCACGGTCGGGAGGCCGCAGCGAAACGCGCTGGTGGTGTGGGTTCCGCACACTTCCATAAAGGCGATATCCTCTTTGACGGCCTGCGCCGCCACACGCAGGCGTTCGAGAAGTTTCTCCGCGGATTGATCGGTGGAAATCATACAATTCCTCCGTTGTTTCTATTCGTGCGCGCAACCGAACCTGATTGGCCAGCCTGATCCTCGGCGGCTTGCTCGGCATCCTTAATAAGAGCCCATGTTTCCCGAGCTGCCTCCGGATCAAGACGCTCAATGGCAAATCCCGCGTGTATGAGAATCCAATCGCCGGTTTGCGCTTCAGGGGTCATCATCGTATTAACCCGCAGGCGATTGCCATGCAGATCCACAATCCCCTGCTGACCATCCTGCTCGATAAGTTTTGCCGGTACCGCCAAACACATGCCACATACTCCTCAACAAGACTTGCGCGCCATAATCGATTCGTTCTGCCATCGGTTGGCGGCGATTAACGCCTGCCCGAGCGCCAGCCCGCCATCATTGGGCGGAACCAGGCGGTGCCGCAGAACTGTCAGTCCCCGTCGCTCCAGTCGATTTGTAAGATCGTGCGTGAAAAGTTGATTGGCGAAAACACCGCCGGAAATTGCAATACTTCCAATCTGATGCGCGGCGACGGTCCGCATAATGATGTCTTCCCAAGCTGCGGCAAACTGACTGTGGAACATGGCCGCAAGCGTTTCTACGGGTACTCGATTTTCCTGTAATTCCAACAGTCGGCGGTAAAGAGGACGCAGATCCATCCGGTCGGCATCTGCATCGTTACGGCAGATTTGCCAGAGCGCTTCGGATGGTTCGAGTTGGCCGATGACCGCCGCTGATTCGAGTTCCATCGGGGCTTGGGCTTCAAAGCCGTTGCGGCTGCAAATGCCCAGCAAAGACGCAATTCCATCAAAAACACGTCCCGCACTACTGGAGGTTACGCACTGAAATCTCCTCGTCATCATCAGTTTGAGCACCTTCCGATCCGAATCGTTTGGAACCAGCCGCACGGCTGCCGGGTGCCGGTCGAAATCATCCCCTAAAGCCTGATAAAGAATCGCCAGGGCGCTGCGTGAGATATCGATTGCAGCGGTGTCTCCGCCGGCGAGAATGAGTGGTTGCAGTGAAGCGATGCGATGAAATGTATGAGCCTCCACCCGAAGTAATTCACAGCCCCAGCCGGTTCCATCCAAGCCAAGTCCTGTCCCATCGCAGACCAACGCCAATATCGGGCCGGTGACGCCATGTTCCGCCATGACAGACGCGGCATGAGCATGGTGATGCTGAATTGCCAACAGTGGCGCGTCGAATGATTCCGCCAATTGACCGGCGAATTGGGCACTGATGTACATGGGGTGCATATCGTGGGCTATGAATTGCGGGCGCACGCTGTAAAGGCGGCAAAGATCATGGATGGTTCGGACAAACTCCGACCGCGCCAGAGGATTATTCAAATCCCCCAGATGTTGACTCAAGATCACTTGGGAATCTGTCAGCAGCGCAACCGTACTTTTTAATTCACCGCCCAAACATACGCCGCTCAAAGAAGGCGGGATATTCAGTGGAATGGCGCTGGGGACAAACCCACGAGATCGGCGGATCGGCAGTGGAGACTCCCCTTCCCCCATATCCAGCAGCACCGAATCATCCAGACATCGGGCAATCGGCCGATCATGCCACAGAAATGCATCGCACATATCGCCAAGCCGGGCGATGGCTTCAGAATTATTTATTGCCAGCGGTTCACCACTGACATTGCCACTGGTCATCACGAGTGCTGGAATCTCGTGGTCCAGATCGGCAAACAAGAGATGATGGATCGCGGTGTACGGGAGCATGATTCCAAGGCGGGCATTCCGCCCCGCGACAGCCTGTGCCACGGGGGCTCCTGGTCTGCGCAGCGCCAGAATGATCGGTGCGGATTCCGACAGCATTACGGCCCGGGCTTGCGAACTTATATTGACTAATCGATCGGCGTCGTCCATGGATCGACACATCATGGCGAACGGCTTGCCGTCCCGTTGCTTTACCCCTCTGAGTCGGCGGACAGTCGCCTCCTTGTCTGCCCGTGCGACCAGATGAAACCCTCCAATTCCCTTTATGGCAACTACGCCCCCACCGCGTAATATCCCGGCCGCCTGCCTGATGGGGTCGCCGGGTAATGGAGAACCATGAGTGTTAACCAATTCAACTCTCGGCCCGCAATTGGGACACGATACCGGCTGTGCATGAAATCGCCGATTGCCGGGATCCTCATATTCCCGGCGGCATCGATCGCACATTTCAAAGCCGGCCATGGTGGTGGCGGCGCGATCATAAGGGGTCTCGAGGATGATGCTGTAGCGGGGACCGCAATTTGTGCAGTTAATCATGGCATGTCGGAATCGACGATTGGTCGGATCAAAAAGCTCCCGGTGACAATCCCGGCACATCGCCGTATCGGGTGTGATGGCGGTCCGGCCCGAGACAACACTCCGGCTCTCTTCGATATGAAACTCACTATCGCCTGTGCAGGGATCGATGACAAATTCGGTAACGTCGTCAATTCTTGCCAGCGGCGGAGTGTCGTGCCTCACCATTTGGCAAAACCTTTGGACATCGGCGGCAGTTCCCTGCACCTCGATGGTGACACCCTGACTTGTGTTGGCGACAAATCCGCTGACCGATGTGAGCCTTGCGAGGCGATAAATATGGGGGCGAAACCCAACGCCCTGAACCTGGCCACGAATAATCAAGCGGCGACGTTGTAAATCCAGACCGTTGATGATTGCCGTAGCCATGACACCGGTCCTCTTTGCCCTACCGGGTCTCGCGTGACGCGCACCAATCGCCCGCACCGCGAAACCCGGTCCCCCTCTCCCTGCCCCCTGATCACCCTACCATCTCAACACATGCTGCATCATCAGGGCATAGGCTCAAAGGGGCATAGGTTTAATTGCGTAACGATCTGTAAGGCTTCTCCCTATTCCACATGCTATGGTGCCCAGGGCTACTGGATTGATGACGCGACAGCGAGAGGCCACTGTGATGACGACTGTTTTCGATTCTACATTCGGCGTTTTTTTGTCAACATGTCGAGGCTGGCCTCTTTAGGTTTAATTCGCAGGGCTACCACGGCTGAGGGTCTCAGCCGACGCGGGTATCAATCAATATCTGCGGCTTGCGCGAGGGACGAAGGGAGCGGATTCGCGCAATGGTTTCGATGTCACAGTATTGAATTTTCGGTATCCATTTGAAATGGCGCCGGGCGGCATTGTGAAATTGCGTTCTCAGCAGATTCTGACGCCGAGGCGGACAGACGACATAAATCACCACACGATCGACACCGATGGCATCCCGATCGGCATGAATAATCGCGTCCATACCCGCATAAATCTCCCGCAGTAATTCGATGATCGCGGTTGCAAATATGGACACACCCTGCACTTTCAAGAGCTGGGCGGATCGGCCGACTATCGGGCCCAGGCGTGGAGAAGACCGTCCGCAGGGGCACGGCTCGAGATGAAGCGCCGCGATGTCGCCGGTATCGAAGCGTATCAGGGGCATGGCCTGCAGGCCCAGCGGCGTTATCACCACGCGTCCCGACACACCCGGCTTACATGGTTTGCTGCCAGCATCCAAGATCTCGATTACTCCCATCTGCGGATTGAGATGATTGCCTAGGCATTTTGGCCCTTGGGCGAAGGTGCAGCAGACTTCCGTCGAGGCGTAGGTTGAAAGAATCGGGGCGCAGGTAAATTGTGCAAGCGCCCGATGAACGGCGTTGGGCTGAAAGTCGGCATTCAATAATGGTTCACCGATACCGATAATCCCGCCGAGATTCTCGGGCAGTGGTGCGCCATCCCGAAGGCTGCTGGCCATCAGCGATGGGACACCAATCAGGAACCATTTTCGGCCGGGGGCGAGCGGCAGCTTGGCGGCGCCCGCGATATCCACCAACGACGGGCCGATGCGCAAGGATAATGCCCCGCACGCCTGTGCCCCAAGCCAATAGGCCAGGCCGGCAACAAACAGCCGATCCATCCCAACTGCAATCAGCAAACCATCCCCGGCCCGGAGTCCTGCGAGAGACAGCGCTGCCGCTTCATTTTTGGCAAGGCGCAATATGTCCGTTTTTGCCAAGGCAATCCGCACTGGTTGACCGGTGGTACCTGATGTTGTCACCCACTCTCTGATCTCCGACGGGCTTACCGCGAGAAAGTCGAGATTGTTTTTCACCAGCTCGGCCTTGGTGGTGATGGGAAGCGATTGAAACAGATGTCGGTGCAACTGGAGTTTTTCCGCAGCCGCTGGAATACGATCGCGATAATAATTGGATTTTCTCGCTCTGCGGAGCTGGGCGGAAAGCTTACTCCATTGAGGTTTCAATATCGATGGGTAGTCGGTCATGTTCGGCTGCATCTGTTTGAGTCGTCTCCGTTATTGAACCGGTTGCGTATGCGTGGATCTTGCCAGAAGCAGCAAACGGCGAAGTGCCATGCGGCGAGCCTGATACGGCGGGTCCAGAGCCAGCGCACGCGAAAGCGCGGCGGCCGCCTGATGGAGGTGCCCCAGCGCCAAATCAGCACGGCCCACGAGTTCGTAAGAGGAAAAGAAGTCGGGATCATTTTTGTTGGCGACCGCCGCTTCAAGCAGCGCTTTATTAAATTCACCATGCCGCAGGTACCGATATCCGGCATGCAGGGCCCGGCGAGCCGTTTTGAACTGCCGCCATTTTCCGGAAGTCAGAAAATGATCTGCGGGGATCGGAGGAAGCAGACACGCTTTCAGAGGCGGCGGATGTCGCGAAAGGAGCGGGTAGACGTTGATACCAAGATACGCCCCTTCCGCATAGGGCCATGCCGCCACCCAAAGCTCCCCTTTCGTTAGATTCATGATGGCTGAGTGGGCGGTGATCAGTGCGTCGATCGCATTGCGGTTGCCGTAACCGATGAATTGCCCGTGAAGTCCCGCCTTGTCGCGCAGCAGAGCGGCGAGGTGAACCGCATTGACATGTCCATGCATGTTACGAAGGAGAAGGGCGGCTCTGGCTTGCCGAAATCGCGTTGTCGAAGCGACGATCCGCTGCCGATTCACCGGATCGTTTTTGAATATGGGTGCGGTAAATTCATTCGCGACGGCGGCATAGGTCTTAATGGGGATGACCGCGCAGTGCAGCGGCGATTTTTCGATGATCGCAGCCCGGCCGGTGTTTCCATCCCCCACCACGATGCTGTCGGCAACAAATACCGGAGCCTGCCTGATAATCGCCTCCGCCTGCGAAAGATTGCCGGCGAATTGCAGCACCTGCCGAGCCGCAATGATTGTCGGCTCACCGATAGGTTTGAAGCCGCGTGTGGCGGCCGCGTTAATAAAGAGGCCGATTTTCCGGCTGTTGAAACCGGTTACGCAGCCGCTGAGCCCCGGCCATGCGACGCTGACAAATGCGTAACCTTTTTTCGGGCGCATCAAGGTGACGCTCTTCTGGCGATTGAATGCCGGACCCCCTTCAAAATCAAAATTTCTCGCCAGCCAGAGGCCATGATCTCCCGACCAGGCCGGCCGCGATATCACGCCGGTACACCCCACCGCATGGGCGTCAATGAGCGGATTATCAATAAGATTTTGTGAAATATCGTCGAGTGCCTCATACGAAAGCAATCGCGCATAGGTGGGCCCCAGATAGCCGTGAATATCAGGATGTGATACCGATTCCGCATACGCCTCGCGCTGGATGTAGCCCGGCATATAGTGGGGTAATTGGAGCATATCCAGCGCCACACCGCGTGTGATGACCCACTGTGCCCAGAGCGACGGGACGAAGTGGTGGAGCTGATCCAGCATGTCGTTTTCAATCTGCGTATCGATGGGTGCCCCCAAAGCGCCGTCGTCATAACCGATTCGGCCGCTTGACCCGGCGACGGAGATCACCCAGATACCGCCGACCCGCCGCATCCATGCCGGCCCTATCCGCCACGAATGGGCGGACAACTGCTGCACCACCCGATGCGTCGGCAGATGAACGGTTCCTTTGGGTCTTTCACCTGTCATGACCAACTGCCCGATGCACACGATGACCAGCCCCAAGGCCGCTGCCGCACCTGCAAGGCCGAGCCCCCAAAATATCAGGCGCAGTGCAAACCGATGGATAGCGCGGCCAACGCGTAACCGCTTGCCGGGTTGGCGGAGCCCATACCGCAACCGCATGAGCGGTGCGATCCAGCATAGCGCGGTGAGATAACCACCGGTGATCCCTGCCACCAGCGTCAGGCCGATCCAATGCAGTGCGGGATGGCCGGCGGCAACAATCGCGCCGGAACCAAGGCTGGTCGTCAGTGCGCAGATTCCGGTCGTGATGGTGCGTGGCCGTGCCGTCGGGTCGGCGAGATTCGGATCGCTGGCGGTGTATATGCCGTAATCGATGGCGACACCCATGGTAAAGAGCATCGGGACCAGGGCCAGAAAATTCAATCCCCCGCCGAACCACTGCGCTACACCGGCGAGCCAGATGAATCCGACGATGAGAGACAGCGTCGCAATAGCGGCAAGATCGAGTCGCCGAAAATAGATGCATACCGGCAGAAATATCGCCAGAAATATCCATGGGAATAAAAATTCCAACTGTGCCTTGCAGCGCTGGGTGGCATCGAATAACAGTGCACTACCATCTATTATCATCGCATGCGGAAATTGCAGCTCAATCTGCCCGACCCAGTCGGAAGCCATTCGAGGCGTAAGTCGGCGATTGGGATAGACGGTGGTGGTGATCAGGTCATGTCGGCGAGTGATCGTAACTCCGCCAGGGAAAAGCCGAACCGGAGAATGGATCATTCTGTAATGTGCGGAAGTATCGGTGGGAAGTTTCATAAACTCTGAAAGCATTGAGCGGTTGTAGTTAAAGCCGAATGCATCCATGACCTGCTGTAGCCGCGTGCGAAGCATTTTGATCCGTGCCGGCGACCAATAAGCCCTCCAGCGTTTGAGCCTGCGATCGAAAATCCGCTCGGGCGGCAGCATCGGGCTCGGCGAAACGAAACCATCAATGAGATGTTCCCGCCGGAGCGCATTGAGATTGTCACTCAGAAGCACCGCCTGCTGGAGAGCACTTTCCGCGTGATGAGCTCGGATGACCACCACGCCGTGATGGCTGCTGTTTCCCCATATCTGAAAAAAGTGATTCTGGATTTGTGCTTGTTGCCGAGGCACGCCGTTGAGGTTCGATGGATGCGAATTGTAGTTGAGTTTCGCGGCGTGGATGGCCAAGATGATGGTCGCGATGGTAAATGCGACGGTCGGCAACCAACGGAGTTTTTTCGGGAATTGAAATCGCCTGGATGTCGGATGCGGGCGACAATATTGGCCGATAAAAACAGGCAGAATCAAAAAGGTGACCAACCAGATGCAAAACGTACCGGCCGCAATAAAAAGCCCCATCGCCCGCAGACCGGGCGCATCGGAAAATGCCAATGCCGCGTAGCCGGCAATGCTGGTCAGCGCACTCATCGTGATTGTACCGAAGAGGGCCCGCGCGGCTTTGGTCTTGAGCGGCGTGCCGTTCGGTTCGGCATCAGACCCTGACGGGGATTCATCGGCCAACCGCCCATACTGCGCCAATATCTGTATCCCGTAGTCGGTGGTTGCACCAAGGATAAGGCCCGCAAACGCCAAGACCATCAGCGGCAGGCGACAGTGAAATATTCCCGCGATGCCAAGGGACATTCCCAGCCCCACGGCTGGTGGAAGCATGCAGATGAACAGCGTTCCGACGCGACGAAAATAAAACCAGATGACGCCCGCCACCAGCAGTGAACCCAATGTTGAAACCAGCACAACGTCGCGTCGGACCCGCGCCGCATTGGCGGCATAATCGACATAGGCTCCAACTGTCCATACGTGAAGTTGCGGAAAGGTACGCTTCAACCTTCCCACTGCACCGGCAATCTGTCGCAACATGAGAGTGCTTCGCTGCGTTTGAGCGGGCGCAAAGCGGGGTGTGGCCATCAGCATGATGTGCGTGCCATGATCTGAAGAGAGCTGTCCCCGGCTCATCAGCATACTGCCGAGCGCCATATGCTGCGGCAGGTTGCCACGCATCTGACGGTTCAGCAGCCTTCTGGCAGCAAGCGGATCACGCAGCTTACCCGCGAGTTGCAGCACCCCTCCGGGGGCTTCAATATCCGCCTGCAGAGCGGCAAAATGGTGGCGTAGCCATCGGCGATGAAGATGCGTCTGCATGATTTTGAACGATTTTTTATTCAGCAATCCGGGCAATTCGGCATTTAAGATTCTACCGGACTGCGCCAAAGCTTTCGGTGAAACACCATCCCATACGGAATAAAACTCGTGTGTCTTCCTCATATCGGCCGCCAACGTTCGCGCCGCTGCCGGTAGCTTGTTGCGGAACCTCATCGAACAGTGAAGATCGACATAAAGATGATTGGTGATGGAGGGATATCGCGATGCGGACCGCAATGATTTCATTTCCGGACTGGACTGCGGAAAAAACAGCAGGACATTGTTCTGCCACCTGATCTTGGTTGAAGCGGCAGCCAGCAGCACTCCTGAGACGATCAGCAGAATCATCAGCCATACTCGGCGCCGCTCACAGAAGGCGTACCATGCCCCCATGGCGCGCGTAAGGCGATCGGCGTGCGGAGCTCCTGACTCATGCAAATCTGTCACGCTTGACCTTTCGGGGCGAAGGTGGCCGGAGAAAATTTAATGTTGATCCGAGTGCCGGAAAACCAGTAGTTGATGATACCCCGCGGGGAAATGACCTCAATGGCCACAAGGAAGCCGGTTTTTCGATTCACAAACAGTTCAATCTGTTTCACATAGCGACGAAATATCTTGTTTGTGGGGGTGATGCTGAACGCCGCGACCGCGGCAACGGATCGCGAAACATATTGGCGATCACGCGCGGGGGGCTGGGGCAAAGGTGCGGAAAGAAATTTAATCTTTCCCCCGTGCAGAGTGGTTTTTTTTAGTTTGCTCAGGCCGCTGAGGTATTTCATGATCGGTGCAATTTCAGGTGACCGGGCGGCGTGGATGACACGCCAAGGCTTGCCATGGGTTTTTGATTCAATCTGATCATGGCGAAGGATATAAATCGTCTCAACAGGCCAATCGACCTGATACCGCATTTTTTCCGGTGCCAGCATTAGCTTACCACCACTTTCAAAGCCGTGTTTCAAGAGTGGTGACTTTTGAAAGCAGAAGAACCGGGTTTGGAGCGTATGCCAATGGGTTTTATGCAAAAGGCGGATCAATAACGATGCGGGATTCTGCGCTGGGGGTTTGCCCGCCGCTGGTGTGCCCCATGCCGATTCGATGAATGGAAGCGTTATGGTAGCCGTCAATACCAAAGTAATCGTCACCGCGACCCGGCGGTCGTTCATGTTCCGTCGATTCATCACGGCGTAAATTCTACCGCGTTATCCGCGCCGCAGCTTATGTTTCAGCTTTATCTGAGGAGCGGCAATTCGTTCCGTCGAGGCACGCCATCTAAATATCCGAATAATCCCCGCCTAAGCCAGAGATTGCCGAACGCATTGAAAGTGGCTTATCCGATGAGCGAACTGATCACAAGCCCAATAACTGCGGAGGAAAGAACGCGAAGAATGTTTTCTATACACCGAATCTGTAAGAACATCGCAGTTCCGACAACAATCTCCAGAAGTTATACCGAAAATCACAGAGTGGTAATACGTCTTATGCGGGCAGTACCGAACTCTCTTATCAAGCTATTTTCGTGATGGGATGGGACTGGAAGTGACGGTCTTGGGCAGGATGTCGAACCTGACCTCGAGTTCTTCGGAGGATTCGCCACTGGTTTCCGGTGCCAAGGGGGTAAAGATGTGAAGGTCAGGTAACCCGCCGTGCCTGACCGGCACGAAAGACGAAATTTCAAGTGGCGGATCGGCCCGGACGGTGCAATAATCAGGTGCACCGTGATTTTGAGTGATGTGGAGACCTTCCGCCATGACCATCCCAACGAACAGCCGTACGAATCCGACGCGTCAGAGCCATCGGTCGGTTTATCCATTCTTCGTCCTGATCACTCTGGCATTTTTTCTCACCGGCACTCCGGTGGTTCAGGGGCGGGTCTTCAGGATGGCATTCATATGCTCGGGGTCCATTACCGACGGGGGTTGGAATCAGGATGGTCGCGATGCCGCCGTGAAGGTAGCCAAAGCACTGCACGCGAAACTTTCGGTTCTGGAGCATGTAACGCCCATCCGGGCGACGAGCATCATGCGTGACTTCTGCCGCCGCCATTATGGTCTGATCATCGGCCACGGCTACGAATTTCTGGTTCCTGCGACTCAGGTGGCACGGATGACCACGCACACGCGATTTGCTATCAGCGGTGCGGACAAGGTGGAACCGGGCGTGACCACGATGAATTTCGATCTCACGCAACCCTCTTATGAACTCGGGGCGCTGGCGGCGATGATCTCGCGGACCGGGAAAATCGGCTTTATTGGGGGAGAGGCGATTCCTTCGGTTGAGGCATGTTACAAAGGATTCAAGGCTGGGGCCCGCGCGGTGAATCCGAAGATTCGCGTTGCCCAGGCCTACACCAGTTGGGATCAGGTGGGACTTTCAAAGACGCAGGCCCAGGCTTTCATCCAGCAGGGTATCGATGTGATTTATCAAAATGTGGATGCGGCCAGTCAGGGGGTGTTTGAAGCGGTCAAGTCGGCTAATCGCCGACATCCGGGCCATCCGGTTTATGTTTTCGGCTGCAATGGAAACCAAAATAATAATCCGACCTGCAGCCGCTATACGCTTGCCAGTGCCGTAATTCGACTGGATCGGGCCTTCATGCATGTCGCCATTCTTGCCAAAGCGGGAAAACTCAAGGCCGGCGTCATCAATGAAACCATGGCCAATCATGTGTGTATTGTTGTCTTGAATCCGAAGTTGCTCGGCCGGGTCATTACGCCCGCCATGGAGCATCGACTCGTCGTGATCCGCAAACACCTGCTGGCGGCTAAATAATAGCTGTCGGGCGCCGAGTTATTGGGTTGGAGTCTTCATGTCGCCATTGCTGGAACTGATCCGGATCACCCGCCGCTTCGGCAACCTGACGGCGCTGAGCGAGGTGAGCCTGCGGGTGAATACCGGAGAGGTGTTCGGCATTCTCGGCGAAAATGGAGCGGGAAAGTCTACTTTAATGCATCTTCTCGCCGGGGCACTGCAACCGAATTCAGGTCAGATTCTTCTGGAGGGGCAAAAAGTTGTGATATCCTCGCCCCGCCGTGCATTTGAACTCGGTATCGGCATGGTGTATCAACATTTTAAGCTGGTCGGTACTCAGACCGGGATGGAAAATCTGGCCTTGTTTGCACCCGGGGGTTGGTGGCGGGGCGTTTCCGCAGAGGTTCGACAAACTGCGGACAGGTGGCGGAGGGAACTGAATTGGAATGTGGAAATGCACCGGCCGGTGGAGCGACTGAGTGTCAGCGAGCAGCAGCGGATCGAGATCATCAAAGCGCTCTCGCTGGGTGGGCGACTGCTGATACTTGATGAGCCGACCGCCGCACTGACACCGGCACAGGTGGATTCGCTTCTGTCCACGGTTCGGCAACTGGCGGAGCGGGGACTGACGGTTCTGCTGGTGAGTCATAAACTTGCTGAGATAAAGAGCGTCTGTGACCGCATCATGATTCTGCGCCAGGGACGGATGACGCTGGAGGCTGCAGCAGACGACGTTTCGACGTCAGAGATCATCACGGCGATGATCGGAAAGGACATTTCGCTGCCGACTGCGGCTCGGGCACCGCAGGGCGGGCGGAGCGTTTTGGAGCTTGAGCACGCAGAACCCAAGCACAGAGGACGACATTCATTTGGCCGAGATCGTTCCGTCTTGAAAGCGGCATCACTTCGCGTCAATGCGGGAGAAATTGCGGGAATCTGCGGCGTGGAGGGGAGTGGACAAATTGAACTCTCGGCGATCCTGACCGGCGAGACTGATGCTGCGGGGCGACTTGTGATCGACGGCATTCCGCTGACCAAGTTCGGGGCCCGACGACATTTGAAAGACATCGGCGTTATTCCGGCAGACAGGCAGAAGGAAGGGTTGATATTACCTTGGTCGATTCATAATAATCTGGCGCTCAAAGCGCACGATCGGCGGCCATTTTCCCGCTGGGGCATTCTTCGGCGCCGAGGATGGTCGGATCATCATGAAAGAATTAAGCGACAGTTCGACATTCGCGCCGGTGATTTGCGCATGCCGGTCGTCGGACTATCTGGTGGAAATCAGCAGAAGGTGATTGTCGCCCGGGAATTGGAACTCAAGCCGGGATTCCTGCTGGCGATCAATCCCACACGGGGGTTGGACGTGGGGGCGGCGGCATTTGTCATGCAGCAGATGCTCACTGCGCGGGACGGTGGCATGGGGATTCTGCTGATTCATGATGATCTGGATGAGCTGTTGCGGCTCAGCGATCGGCTTTATGTGATGTACGCGGGGCACCTGTATGAGACGCCGTGGCCAGATGCGACGCGCCGCCAGATCGGTGCGTGGATGCTGGGAAACGAACTTGAGAGCCTCCGCAGTGGCCCGCGTGGGGATGACGGATTCCGCGACCGCAGAAACGGCCCGGTGCAACCTTGAAAGGTGTGCGACTCCGGATGCCATCACTTCAACGCGGCAGAATGTTTCTGCTGGAAATAATCTTTACCGTCGGCGGATGTGCACTGGCGGCGGGTGCAGTATTGATCCTGCTTGCGCTGATGGGGTTTCCCCCCGGCCACATCCTGGAGTTATGGTACCGCGGCGCAGTGGCTGATCGATACGCATTGGCGGATACCCTTACCAAGGCCTGTCCGCTGCTGCTGACCGGACTCGCGGCGGCCATCACCTTTCGGGCCGGCGTTTTTAATATCGGAGCCCAGGGACAACTGCTTGTCGGGGCGGCCATGGCGGTGGCCATGAGCACGAGGCTGCTTAGTCCGCACACCCCCCCACTGCCGGGCATCACGATGTGCCTTTTCGCCGGCGCCGGCGCCGGTGCCGCATGGGGATTGCTCGCCAGCCTATTGGAGTTGTGGCGCAAAGTGCCGGTGGTTCTTTCCACCATTTTGCTGAATTTCACCGCCCTTTACGCGGTGAAAATACTTCTGCACAGTTATCTTCAGGCGCACGGCACATCCGCACCGCAAAGTTCACAGATTCCGCCACATTTCTGTTTGCCGGTGATGATGAAATACACTTCGCTGCATATTGGGGTTCTGATTGCGGCGGCCGTTGCGATGGTAGCGGAGTTCGTGCAGGTGATGACCGTATTCGGATTTCAGACCACCGCCATCGGGCTCAACGAAGCGGCTTCCCGGCTCGTCGGCATTCCGGTTGCGGCCCGCCAGATTCAGGCGATGCTGATTGGAGCCGGATGTGCGGGCTTGGCCGGGGCGATTCAGATATTAGGCGTTGCCCATTTCATGACGGCGAAGATCGGTAATTACGGCTACGCGGGGATTGCAGTGGCCCTGCTGGGACGACTCGATCCGATGGGCGTGGCGGTGGCAGCGCTGTTTTTTGGTGCGTTGGATGCCGGGGCCCAGCGGGCGGAGGAGAGCAGCATCGGGTTGCCGCATGAAACCTCCAATATTATCAAGGCCGTCATCATTCTCGCGATGCTGATCATTGGAGCGTGGTCGATGCGACGGACATTGCGCAGTGGCCTGTGGCAGCAGCGCAACACTGAAACGGGAGATGGCGCCTGAGCATTTCACTTCCAACTTTTCTTTTCAGGGAGACGATCAGTGCCGCCGCACCGATGGTGCTTGCGGGTCTCGGAGAACTTACGGCGGAGATTACGGGCGTTATCGACATCGGCATCGAGGGGATCATGCTCTCGGGAGCATTGGCCGCGTTTCTGGCGTCGTTTGCGTCTGGTCATGGAATGATCGGTCTGCTGGCCGGAATACTTTCCGGGATCGTCATGGCGGGCATATTTGCAGTAACCTGCATCGGCATGGGCGCGGATCAGATTGTCGTCGGGACTGCAATTAACCTTCTGGCATTGGGGGCGACGGGGAGCTTCTGGATGCTGTTTCAGAATTGGACGCAAAGCCACAATCTGGTCATTCACCTCGCGCGGAATGAGGCGTTCAACCGCATACCAATCCCCTGGCTTTCACAGATCGGCTTCGCCGGACCGGCATTATTTGATCAATACGGGCTGGTGTATTTTACCATTGTGCTGTGCGGCATGGTGGGCTGGGCCTTGAACCGCACCCGCCTGGGATTGGTGATCCGCGGTCTGGGCGACTCCCCCGAGACCTGTGCGGCGGCGGGTATACCGGTAAAACTGAGCCGGACCCTGGCAACCCTATTCGCCGGCGGCTGCGCGGGGGCTGCAGGAGCCTATCTGAGCATCATGCAGACGCACAGCTTCGCCCAGAATATGACGGATGGAATCGGGTTTGTAGTGCTCTCCCTCGTGATTTTTGGGCGTTGGACGGTTTGGGGATTGATCAGCGGCTGCGTACTGTTTGGAGCCATTAACAGCCTGCAGCAGACCCTGCAGACCGCACGCTACACGAGTCATTCAACGGTTCTCCACGCCATGCGGCATCTGCCGTTTGAGATTTTCCAGATGTTGCCGTATCTGGCCGCGCTTATTGCGCTGGCCATTTTTGCGGGTAGTCGGCCGGGACCCAAATATCTTGGGAAAAATTGGCAGGCTGATTCCTGATCGATTGCCTGAGCGGTAGAGCAAACGTTTTTTTTGATTCGGGTGACCTCTCTTACCGAACCGAGTGCTTTCGGCGTACCCACCGCTCGGCCACGCATGCGGGCCAATCGACCCGGCGGCCCCGTGGCAAGGCTCCCCCACCGCACCGCGTCAAAATCATTTTCCCGTTTCATCTCGGGCGGAAACAAAGGCCGATATCGCCTTTTGCAGGTCGTCGCGACTATGCGCAGCCGATACTTGAATCCGGATGCGGGCTCTTCCCATCGGCACAACGGGATAGGCGAAGGCAACGACAAATACGCTCCTTTCGACCACCTTGCGGGCCATGTTCACGGCAAGGTTGGCGTCGCCGAACATGATGGGAACAATCGGATGATTGCCGGGGATTATATCAAATCCGGCTGCCGCCATTTCCTGTCGGAAATAACGGGTATTTTCCCATAATTTCCGCCGCAGATCATCGGCGTTTTCAACCAGCCGAACAGCCGCAAGATTAGCCGCCGCAACGGCAGGAATCAGAGAATTACTGAATAAATAAGGTCGTGATCGCTGCCGCAACATATGAATGATATTGCGTCGACCGGCGACATAGCCGCCACCGGCGCCGCCCAGGGCTTTACCGAACGTACCGGTGAGAATATCGATGCGGTTGAGCACGCCGTGATGTTCATGTGTGCCGCGGCCACGGGCGCCCATGAATCCGACGGCGTGAGAGTCGTCCACCATGACCAGCGCTCCGAAGCGCTCCGCCAGATTGCATATGGCGGGCAAGTCGGCAATCCGCCCGTCCATTGAAAATACACCGTCGGTTGCGATGAGAATCACCTTGGCACCGGCCGTTCGAGCCGCAACCAACTGCGATTCCAGATCGTTCATGTCCGAATTTTTGTAACGGTACCGCCGGGCCTTGCACAGACGGATGCCGTCAATAATTGACGCATGATTTAATTCATCGCTGACAATCGCATCGTCCGGTCCAAGAAGCGTTTCAAATAATCCGGCGTTGGCATCGAAGCAGGATGAATAGAGCAGCGCCTCCTCCATACCCAGAAAATGGCTCACCGCCGCTTCCAGCTCATGGTGGATCACCTGCGTACCGCAGATAAACCGGACGGACGCCATACCGAAACCCCAGCGCCTGAGCCCCTCGGTGGCGGCGGCGATCAGGTCGGGATGATCGGCAAGCCCAAGGTAGTTATTGGCGCACATGTTGAGCATCGGCCCGCGATCCCACACATCGAGATGCGCACGTTGCGGCGAATTAATCACCATTTCTGTTTTTTCAAGGCCGGCTTTCCGAAGATCGTCGAGTTGCTGTCGATAATGTGCGTCTATATCCAATGCTCTATTCCTTCACTAATGCCTACACTACGGCGGTTTTGGGCACCGCCGACCCATCTTCCGGCTCATGGAAGAGTTGGGTACTGAAATACCGCTCCGCCCGATCGCAGAGGAGCGTGACGACATTGGCTCCCGGGCCGAGTTCGGAGGCGAGTTGTAACGCAACGGTTACGTTGGCTCCGGACGATGTCCCCACGAGCAGGCCGAATTCGCGATGCAAACGCCGTGTCATGGCCATGGCGTCGGCGCTGGCCACCTTGACGTGCCCATCCAGCGGCGCACCATGGAGTAACTCTGGAATAAAACCATCCGCGACGCCTTCAATCTGATGGCAATAGGGATATTCTCCAGCCAGCAGGGCCTGCTCTGCCGGCTCCATCGCGATGATTTTCGCCGTCGGGTAACGCTTTTTAATCGCGATGCCGCAGCCCGCCAACGTCGCGCCGGTGCCGTAACCATTGACAAATGCGTCGATACGCCCGGGAATCTGCCGGAGAATCTCCTGCCCGGTGGATTGTTCATGGTCCTGCAGGTTGAGTGGATTTTCAAACTGCCGCGGCAGAAAGTAGCGGCTGTCGGTGGCGGCCATCTGTTTTGATTTTTCAATACCGACCTGATATCGGCCGTCACCTTCAAAGGTGATGAGTTCCGCCCCCAACTGATGGATGAGTTGCCGTCGTTCCCGACTGGCGATGCTGTCCATGAGAATCATCACGCGATAACCCATCGCCGCCCCCACCATCGAGAGCGCTATGCCCGTATTTCCGCTGCTGCATTCGAGCACAATGGAGTCCGGCTTGAGGAGCCCGCGCTGCTCGGCATCGAGCAGCACCCGCGCGGCAAAGCGATCTTTGATACTGCCACTGGGATTGATGAATTCGCACTTGGCGTAAATCGTGATGCCCCGATCTTGAAAATACAGCTTGAGCATGGGCGTATTTCCGATGAGGCCTATGACCGCCCGCGTATCTTTGCGCATGAGCGAACACCTTTCGTAAGGTTAATCCCAATCCAATATAACCTTGCCGCAATTCCCGCCAAACATCACTTCAAATCCCTTTTCAAATTCGGTGTAATGGAAGCGATGCGTGATGACGGGCGAAATATTCAGGCCGCTCTGGAGCATCACCGTCATCTTGTACCAGGTTTCGTACATTTCGCGTCCGTAGATGCCCCGGATGGTCAACATATTGAATATGACGGTATTCCAGTCAATGGCCATTTCTTTATCAGGAATGCCCAGCATCGCAATTTTTCCGCCGTGGCACATACTGGCGAGCATCTGGTGAAATGCGTCCGCATTGCCCGACATTTCAAGTCCGACATCAAAGCCTTCTTTCATCCCCAGGCGTTTCTGACATTGGGGGAGTGTGTCGGTGCGCACGTCAATCGCTTCCGTTGCCCCCATCCGCCTGGCCAGCTCAAGGCGATACGGATTTACATCGGTGACTACGACGTAACGAGCGCCGGCGTGACGAACAACCGCAGTTGCCATCAGACCGATCGGCCCGGCGCCGGTAATGAGGACATCCTCACCCAGAACATCAAACGACAGCGCTGTATGGACGGCGTTACCGAAAGGATCAAAGATGGCGGCGGTATCCAGTGGGACGGCGGGGTCGTGCGCCCAGACATTGCTGACGGGAATGGAGAGAAACTCGGCGAACGCACCGGGCCGATTGACCCCAATGCCGCGGGTATCCTTGCAGAGATGTCGGCGGCCGGCGAGACAATTGCGACATCGCCCGCAAACCACGTGCCCTTCGCCGCTGACCAGTTCGCCGGGAACAAAATCATGTACGTCGGAACCCACTTCCACGATACGTCCGACAAATTCATGGCCGACCGTCATCGGCACGGGAATGGTTTTCGCGGCCCAAGCATCCCATTTATAGATGTGCAGATCGGTGCCGCAGATGCCGGTCTTGAGAATTTTTACCAGAACATCATGGGGTCCAACTTCGGGTTTGGGAACATCCTGCAACCAGAGTCCGCGCTCGGAGCGTAACTTTACCAGCGCCTTCATGGCATGGCCTCCCGAAAATCCTCATTGCCAGAGATTAAATGGTAGGCGATTGTGGCGGCTACGCAAGCATTGGAGGTTGGAAGTGAGCTGGTTGCGATGTTGATATTGCCGCATTGCGACGTGTCGGGACGAGTTGAAGCTGCCTGAGGGTCAAAAAGTCCGGCCCCCCTGTTCAAAGAATTTTTTCGCCTATTCATAGAACATCCCGAGGGGATACGGGGCTTCTGGCAGAGGTCGTAAATCGAGGTCTTTTCCAGCAGGGTGTTCCCACAGAATGGCCATCACCCCAACTCCGGTGTAGTGACGACGTACATCGGAGATAAAGCGGTCTCCTTGTTCGGCACTACATGATACTATACTCAGAAAAACTATCTCTTATCTTCCGACTGATGCAGAATACCAATCGGAATACGGCCATGAAATTCCAAATCATCGCAATACCCACCATCATGCTCTTCAAGAATTGATAAGTGGTCAAAAAAATTGCGGGCCTGTATATCGCCCACGATCGCGTCGAGCGGCCGCCAGCTAATGAGCGGCCGCGTAGCACAGCACATTACGCGTGAGATTGATAGCCGATTTGGGAGCGTATCCAAGAATACCCCATGTATTAGTCCCAAGTAATCCCGATG
>JAKAVA010000111.1 GCA_021827645.1 Planctomycetota bacterium | reverse complement strand
TCAATGCATGCCGGCCATCCGGGCGTAGCGGCGGGCAGCGGCGAGCATGTACCGATTCGCCCGATAAACTGTGCTGTCAACCGCTTTCATCGCCCGGGCAACATCCGCTGCAGCGAAAAGGTAACTCCGCACATTGGTATTGAGCGCCGCCGCCAGCTTCGCCGTCCGCAACGCCCGCCTCACATGCCCCGAGAGCAGCAGCAGGTTCATTTTCTCCGTCAGAGCCCACTGCGATGTGCCATGAATCTGCTGCAGCACCGCCTCATACGGCTTGGCATTGATCTTGATCAGCGTAAGCACCTTGCACGATACTCCCGCCTTGCTCGCACCCGCCATCTGTTCGTCGATAAACAGGTTGACCAGCTTTTTGCCGTGGGGATAGGCCTTTTCGAGACACTCTTGCAACAGCAGCAGAGCGGAACTGGTCCGCCGCAGTGTACAGACGTAGAACAGACTCTTGGCATTGCGCAACGCAGCGTTCACCTTCCCCATTAACATTAACGCCTTAACCCGCTCCTCCTGCCAGAGTCCCACCAGCGGTGTCCAGCTCGAATGGCTCAGAACCTCTCGCCGGGCCAATTTTGCCGCCGTCGCATCGTGCCCATCGGCAATCAGCTCCGGCAGCCATGCATGGGCCGACTGCCACTGCACGCCGTAGTCGTTGACATCATGAGCCAATATCCCCTTGAGTTGAGCCATCCCCTCTGCCTGCTTCAGGGCGCTCCGGCTGCCAAGCTCCGAGCTGATCAAAGCGATATCCCGCCCTACCGGATTCCCACCCGCACGGGTTGTCAAAAATACGGTGGACGCGACCCCCAGCGCCAACAGCACCGCCCCGCCAACACTTGCCGTAACGCCCGCCCTCGTAAAGGTCCTGGCCAATCCCCTACTCTGCATGCCGTATACCCCCGTCATCGACCAGATTCCAACCGAGACACCGAATGCGTCCCAGCTCCAGTACGCCCGTCACTTCGCAAGCGACTTGAGCCACGCATTGGCCGCCCCAATGGTGCCATATTTCGCCCTCATCGCTGCGGCGATCCGGTCGCAAACCATGGGCAGTTGCCTCGGCGTGGCAATGCCGTAGGCACTCTTAAAACATTTCAAAGCCTTATTGGGATGATCCGCCAACAGCCACAGATTCCCCTTCGCCAATAGTACCCGGGTGCCCACCCCCAACTGCCTTTGAACATCTTGCACATACGCCTTGCCATGGACCCTGATCCCCGCCAGTACGTCGCAGGCCTTCGGGGGCTGCCCCGGCTGCGGGGGTTTTGCGCCCGCGATCTGCTCCCGGCGGAATTCCCTCGCCAGTTCCGCCCCATCCCCCTTCTTTACCAGCAGGCACCGGTAAACCATCATCGCCGCCTGAGCCGTCTGCGTATCCGGTGCGACATTGAACAGGCTTTTGGCATTCCGCAACGCCGCCCTGCGGCGCCCCATCAGCAGCAGAGCCTGGGTGCGGTACAACTGGTAATCCCATACAACGTGCAGAACGCCGGGATCGAGCAGATTCTCCATTTTGGTGATTCGCACAATAACTGCATATTCATGATGCAGCAGCATCCGACGCAGCCAGACATCGTACAGCTGGGCATTGGTAGGATTATGTGCATTGCCTCTGAGCAGGGACTCTATCTGCCCCTGAGCCCATTTTACCCGCGTGGGATTGCCGCCCATGATGGCGGCGGTGATTTTTGCAAACAGCGGCTTGAGATTCGCCGCCCGGGCGGCGGGGGTGAAAGAAAAGGATCCGATGAAAAACGCGAAAATGCACGCAAAGGCAACGGCGAGACGGATATTGATCCCCGAGCATCGCGCAGGCACCTGCGCTGGACCTACACCAGTGCGGGTGCAATATTGAGCAAATATTTCATTTCGCATCCACGGCCTCCAATGAATTCTTGGCATCATCTCCGAAACTGCCGCTCTATTTTACACGCCCGGGGCGGTCGACGGGACCGCTCCCGGCTCTGCCCAATCACCGCCCCTATCGCCTTCCATGGCGGCAGCTCAGGCCGTTTGGCAGTTCACCTACGTTGGCAACTCCGGCATTTTCCCGGCTGTGCCCCGTTCAGTACTCGCTCACTCCACTGCCCGCAAAGACCTCCGTGCCCCTCGGCAGCAGCCCCTTATAAAGGCTGCCATCCAGCATGGCCTTCTGCCGTCGCATGGCGGCCTGCACCCTCTCCCGTCCGAAGGTTACGGCTACCACCGAGGCACACCGCTGCCGACAAATACATTCCCCGAACGGGGCAAAAGTCCGCTGTACAGAGTCCGGCCCATAAGCAACTTCATGCGCCTAGCCTCGCCCGCATATCGAGCTTCACCGAGCGCGTTCCATTCCTCGACCAGCCTTCCGGGGTATCGACCGGCACCGGCCGCAAATAGAGCGTAATCGTTACCGTGAAAATATTTCATCAGAATCTCTTGCACACGCTGTTCGACCCTCGACGATTGAATTGTGACGTACTGGGAAACCATAATCCGCTTCGTCACCTTCGACACATCATTGCTTGCTAAAAGGCGCTGCGTCGGCGCGAACGCCCGCGGGTTGAGGTACGCGAAGGGGAAAGCCTTAAATTCTTTGACCAAATGCCTAAGCGAAGGCAGATCATGATTGGGATAGAGCATCTGCGGATCGAAGTAGTTACAGGCATCGCGTGCGAAGGCCTTCCGCATATAACGACCAACGCGAGCGGCGAGCCTCGCCCTGACGGCCTTCGGCGTGTCCGTGTATGTCTCATCGACGAATCGCCTCATAGCTTCGTAGCATACCCTGAAGATGGCGGCAGCACGCCGAAGCTGAGACTTGTTGACGCTGGGAAGTCGAACAAACGCGGTCAGGTCGTATTTGAAAAATTGAGAAAAGAGTTCAAACGACTTGGCCGATGGCTTGCTGTCCCCGTTCATGCGCCGCAAAACGTATTCGCGGGTCTGGGCGTATGCAACCTTGAGCTTCGACTCACTAAGGGGTCCATATTTACTCAGGACTTGACCCGCGATCCGCTCCAAGATGCGCCGCTGGGAGTGCGTGAAGACGCCAGCCGACTGTAACGCCAAGCTGATCTCGTGCAGGCCCCTTGGTCCAACAATGGGTCCTGACGGCGGCCGCCTATGGGGAGCAGGCTGCGCAGGCCGCGTCCGATTCGGCCGCAGAGGGGGCGACAGGCCGTATGCCATCCCAATGGCATGGTTGACAAGCGTGAATGACTTCCATGGAGTCAAGAATTTTTCGAGGAAATAGATGCGATATTTCTGTGGCGTCGCATGAATCGACCCGATCAACCGCAGAAGCTTACGACGCCAAAGGCCCGCCCAAGCCCCGATTTGCGCTGGGCACCGCCCGTTGCGGCGCAGCGCGGAGAGCGCCACGAGTGCGAAGCCGTAATGATACTGGCCCACCAGCCTCGCCACCTGCCGAACCGTGTCCTCCGGCCCCAGGCGCGCGTAGGCAGGCTCAAGGAATTCTCTTGCGAGCGTCCCTACCCTCGCCTGCTTCGCCCCGACCATCTTGCACATGCCTGAAATGAGCGACTCGACGCTGTATAGGTAGTAGACGTAAGGGATGCGGTCCGCGTGCAGGAGACGGCGGTAGCACCTGAGCGTAGTCGCTAACTCGGGCCAGTCCGATTTGTAGGCCGCCGCGTATGCGTTGTAAAAAATCCGGCGCCGAACCAAATATCCTGGAAGGGTCGGGGCGAGCTGCGCAGCGTTAAAGTACGTTGGATGTGCTCTCGCCTGCGCTCCGGGCCAGATGCCGAGAGATGCGAGCCGTCCATCCACTTCAGTGAGCTGGCGGGCTCTATCGCCGGACAGCGGCGGGCCTGCGGGCAGTAATCCCCGTTGGTAGTGAAGGCGAAGATAGCGAGCAACAAGCGTCACCACAGAGCCACGACGGAATCGTATGTAGCTAGGCAGGGCGACACCCGGGGCATGGCGAGCAGACGAAAATCCAATGGTTATCACGCGGCCGCCGCGCAGGTAGGGTACCTTTGCGACCGCCCTAAATCGCACTGATTCGGCACGCCCACCGGCCCGGACTGTGACAGTGAAAGGGTTTCCGGCCGGCTCCTCCAGCTGGATGGCGGGCTGGACTATGGTCACTCGGGCGATCGCGCCCTTATCGAAAAAGAACCTTTCTGTGCGGCCCAGCCCGCCCGGCCAATTGATCGGGCCGCGAAACAAACAACCGCCCCCATGCGACGCACCGACTGCCGGCCGCAGTTGCGCAGCCGAGACAACGATCGGCCAACTGTCTAGTGCCAGACGGCAGTTCCCGGGCAAGCCGTCATTCACGCCTGCAACCCGGGGATAACGGAAGGATACGGCATGCTGCATCCCTCGCTGGCTCCATTGGCTCAGCTTGGCCCCTGTCCGGCCCCAGGCAATGAACTCTGTCCGCGGCTGCGGAGGGGAGCATAGCTGCAGCTGTGTAGCAAGTACCGGTTCTCTCCAAGCGGCCCACGCAACGCCGCCGTGGCCTGAAACTGTCCCGTGCCAGTCAATTATCGCTGGATAATAAAACCCCAGCGGATCCAGCCCCCCAGTGTAGTAGTCGAATTCACACACGCGACCATGGCCAAGCCGTAGATGACGGAACGCTGACGCGATGCGGGCAGCGTCACGAGCGCTGCCGGCCATTTCGGGCTTTTGGCGCACGCGGGCGGGCCGCAGGGCGAACCCAGCCTCCCTACAAAGTAGCCACGGGCTTTTCGATCCCAGCTCCCGCAGCAGGAATGCGGGCAGGAGTTGAAACTCCCGTGCTCTCATGTCCGGTCCAAAATGAAACCACCGCCCTTCGTTGGTCGATTCGAAGTTCGACGTGGCCTGCTGGTTCATGCGAGCTTCCCTGGCGGCCAGCAGCCGCTGGAGACTCTGCCCTGCTTGAACCCCGGCCCAAACGGCCGGCGGATCCGCACGCAGACCTAGCCTAAGGACCACCAGCAACAGCGCCCACGTAACCCCAGACCGAGAAATCATTTGAATATGGCCTCCATTGCACTTAAAACGTAGTACGGCTTTCATAAGATAATTAAGCCGACACCAGTCACCCCCCAACCCCCGGGCAAAATGGTTTAGGTCGATCCTACGGCGCCGTTGGCCGGGGAATTAATCACCCGTCGGTGGATCGGCGACGGTGGCCGAAGAAGTGGACTGCATGCTTTCCGATCCCGGCGAGGCACCTGATCCGCTGCCCGACGCGTTTGCCTTTCCCTCCTCAACGACTGTCGCCGGCGAAGTGCCGGAAATGGTCGATGACTCGCCGGGGTCAATGCTGTAGTTAGCCGATCCACTGCAACTGCCCTTTCCGTTCGCTGCCCACTGCTCCTCGAGGCTGAAATGGCCGGTGACGTTCCCGCTGTCATCCGTCTTTTGCGCACCAATATTCCCGCCGACGCCCAAGGAAGATGCCGCTGAATCGTACTGCGCGTCGCAAGAAATGGATTTGCTGCCGATGGAGACACTCAAATTGGTATGACTCCCGACTGATACGCTTCCAGCGCCGGAAACTGCAGCGCTGGCGCTGCAGCTCGACCCGCTGTCCGCTGCGGCCGTTGTCGAAACAGACATGGAGCCACCGCCGCTGACTGTCGCGCTGCCGCTCTGGTTCGCCACCTGGTCGAGGCCGTCCGGATCGTCGGGATCGACCCACACGCTGGTCCACTGCACTTGGTACGAGGCAATGGCGGTCCCTGACACCGACCACGGAGCGGCAAATCCCCAAGGTAGGCTTCCCGAGTTGATGACCATCGCGGTTGCGGTTCCGTCAGCCTGGCTGCCGCTTGGAGTTAACGTTGCCTGGCCATCAAGTATCCAAGGGAAAAGCTGATCCCAATAATCGACAACGTCCGGCGGGGTGAGAATGGGCTTAGCGGGCCCTAGCTCCTGCTTCTGCCACGTCCAGTGCCCATCGTCAGGGAAATCTTCTTTTTGCTCCTGTGGGTTAGCCCCGAAGCTCGTGGCTTGGGTGGGCACGGCCGCCCCCGATGTGGGTGGGGGCGTGGGCGCGCCGATCGAGATAGCAGCAATTGTGCCGACGCCAAGGGTGAACGCCAGCTGAAAACTTCTGATAGCTCCTGAAACCTCCATTAGTGGTCTCCTACAAATTAAAAAACAGGCACGGGAAGTGCCGGCGCATGCCGACGTCTCCAAGCCCGCACCTCGTCACCGTCCACATCAACTTGGCTCTCAGCCATCCCGTTCCAACGTAATGACTGCTCAATTCGTCTCGCAGGCACCAGTCCAAGGCGTTCCTCCAGTTCCTCGGCTCGCCTGAACTGGCACGCCCTCCATTCGCAAATGGCCAGTGCTTCCACCGCGCCCCGGCGGGTGGAACGGCTGCCCGCGAAGCGTATGGCGCAGCGGCAGTAAACCCTGGCGAGCAGCGCGTACGTTGCCGCCCAGCGAGACGCCGCCACCGGCGAGACATGCTGGGCACGGTCCAACCGGCGGAAAACCCTGTTAGACGCCTTGGCAACCGACTCGAGATCGCCCGCCCCCGCGCCCCATGGCCGGGCCAGGTGGGGGGTGTACGCGACCGTGGATTCGCGTGGGGCCGAGCTGGCGAAATAAGGCTCGCAATATTGGTTCATCGGGTCCAGAGCCGCGGCGCTGAAAACCGTGTTAAGTGAATGGTTGCGTGAAATTCTTATGGCGACTTGCGTAGGCCCATAAACTAAAAACCGCTTCCATACGCCGCCGTAAAAATCACAAGCGCGGCCAGTCGCGTCGCGCGGCTCGCTGGCGAAGTGCCGCTCGCTCTCGAAGGACTCCATGTAAGGGTGCCGTCGAGCGTCCAACCTGTAGTCGCGGTTGCGATTCGATGAGGCATGGCCGTCATCATTCCATTCGTAAATGGCGAGCACATACTGCCCAGCCGGCACGTTCAGCTCGACGTAAAGTCCCGGTCCCTGCTCGCTGCTGCTGAGCACCTCGCCATGGTCGTCGACGGATGCGTCGCGCCTGTCCAGCGCGGGCCTAGTGTGGTACAGCTCTTCACGGCTCTGCATGTAGGGTGCCGGCAGCTCAGGCGCCCTCCGGTCTGCCGTCTGGAGCCGCTGCACCCAATATCTTGGCTCGTTACCCGCGAGCGGATACACGCAGCTGACCACGTGGAGGATACTTGACTCGTTGGTTCCCCACACGAAGTCGTATGGGGAACAGACCGCTGCCAAGTCGATCCAATATTTTCCGTATCTTCCCAGCCAATTGCCTTCCGTTCGCCAATCGTCGGGCAGCGGTACAATCCGCGGCTGCTTTTGGCCCTTCGACTCCATTAAATCCTCACGGATGGCATTCGCCATCGCGGTAAGTTCGCGGGCACTCGGCGGCCTTACGCCGTGTGGCTCATGGACCTGGGCTGCGGCGAGTTGCGTGTTTGATTTGGCCGCTGTTCGCCACGCCGTGCGGCTTTGGCCCGGCAGGGTGATGATTCGGATGCCACGGCCGTAGCAACCCACCGCCATCGCGTTACCTTGGAGCGGCTGTAGAGATTCGATGTAATTGCCCACCTGCGGTTGGTGAATGTGCCAGCGGTTGATGATTCTTCCCTCTACGTCGTACTGCCAGACATCCAATCCTGACCGCCAGTGGCCCAGCCACAGGTAGCCGGCTTCGCCGCCCGCGGCTTTATCCGGCTCCCACGCCACGGTTGTCGTGTGATCTTCCGTCGGCAGCTTTTCCAGCACCTGCCCCGGCGGTGCATGCCAATGCACAGGCGGATGCCACAACCCGTGCACTTTGGCCACAAAATTCTGCCCATGTTCAAAAGCCAGATTCACCAGCGAAGCGCTTTTGCCGCCGTGATTCACCCGCCCCAATGCGATCCCCTCATCCGTCGCGACGGCGAAGTGATTGGCCCATGTGGTGGCCACCGCATTGACCAGATTCCCCGGCAACCCCCTGCCCGTTGCCGTCAAGGGCATATGCCACGGCCCCTTGATCACCGTCCACCGATAATGATTCCATCCCAAGGCATTGTCTGACTGGCTCCCCTGCGTTGGCGTACCGATCGCCAAGCCTCCGCATTGGGTGCCCACCAGCAACATGCCGTTTGGTGCAAAGGCGAGGCTGTCCGGATTCATCGGCAGCCCATTGGCCTGCGTGATGTAATGCCAACGATGGGATGTTGGAATTGGATGCGATGCCGACGCAACCAAGGAAGGCGCGACCACCGGTCGCGGCTTTATGCCGGCGCATTGGTACACCGATATCCCATTCTCCGTGCAGATCCACATCTGGTCGGTATACCGATCAAACTTCATCGCATAGACATGATTCCCCAATGGACCGGCCAGCACATGATGTTTCGGATTCTGCACGATGTCATAATCCTGCCACCGTTTGCCGTTAAAAACACTTATGCCATGGTTTAATTCACCCACCCATATGCGATCATGGTTATCGCAGGCGATGGCATAGATGCAGTTATTCTCCAGTCCCCCATGGGTGCTTTGTTTGGTGAACTGTGTCCAGCGGCTCCCTTGGACTGCTGACGGATCATACCGATACACCCCCGCCCCTTCGGTCGCCAGCCACAGGTTGCCCTGCTTATCTTCGCACATGGCCATGATGAAATGGCAATCGGGGTCAACCCATGGCTTCACCGGCGAATGCGGCAGATGCAATGCCATCACATGGCAATCCGCCCATGGCAGGCTCATGAGTGGAATATAGATGGGTGTGGGATGGCTGAAATGCCTTTGCCATGGCACCTGTGCGAGAGCCACATGCGGAATTTTTAACTGGGCCTTGGCCTTGGCGTTTGCCGGCCGGGCGAGCACAGGAGAGGAAAAGATACCGATGAGGATGAGAACTGCGACGATTATCAGGATGGCCACTGCGGAGGAGGCCCAGCGGAGCCGCCCGGCGGGCAGAGCCGGGAATCGCCAAGGCAACCGCTCAAGGAATCGCCCTGACCGTCGCAGGATTCGCAAGCTGTGCTGAGTGTCGCCCACGGACAACCTCACAACATGGCGGGCTCTATTGCCGCCTGACACCCATCGCTCATGGCATCAATGCCCAAAGCCGAGCCAACGCGGCAGAGAGTCCGAACTATTAAACACACCCCATGACGGGACCCAGAACATGCGGAACCGTCACTATTATGGGAGTATATCAACGCCGCAGATGAACACACAAGCGAAAAGTTGAAAAATCTTTCCGCCACGCCAATTCTTAGCGCAACATTAATCCTCGCCGCCGACGGGAAGGGCTGACCACGGTGTTGCTCACCGGGTTGCTATGATTCCGGCCAGCGGCCAAGCCGGGGACTATCTGATTCGTTGCCCACGAACACTTTAATTCCTCATCAAACATTATTACACAACCACATTTGATTTTTCGTGGGGGTGGTATAGTCTACTTCTCAGTTAGGCTCTTCGTGAATCAGGCGGGTCTGTAGGCCGTGAACGGTTACCCGGATTTTATTAAGAATTTCCGTTGCGGAATCACCCCAATCAGTTGGCCGCGAATCGAGTTGGCGGTTAAAACCAGGGACGGTATCAGGATCAGGAGCAACTCATGAAATTACGTAGACGCGATGTTCTCAAGATCGGCACCGGCGCCACGGCGCTATCTCTGCTTCCCTCGTGCACGAGTTCAAACATCAGCGGACTCTCTCAGGCCGACCGATTTGAGAGAGCATATTCGGCGGAGGCGAAAAATCACGGCCTTGATCCCCGTCGAGTTGAACTGCTGGATTTTGACTGGCGATTTAAGCCAGAGGTTAAATGGGGGCGCCTGCTGAACGCCAAGCCGATTAACACCTGGTACTGGAAGATGGGTTCGCCCGATGATCAGGCGGCGATGACGGCGGCAGATGTAGACTTGCACGGCGCCGGCTGGCATAAGGCGGACACCAGCTTTCAAGGCATGCCGGTCGGGTACGCATGGTATCGTGCAAAACTTCCCAATCTGGCTGCCGCCAGACGCGTCATTTACTTTACGCACGTTGACGACAATGCACATGTGTATCTCAACGGGCATTATCTGCGTTCTCATCAGGGGTGGAACCAGCCGTTTTACGTGCATCTGGATCAATACTGGAACACCGGTGGCGAGAATATTCTCACGGTGCTGGTGCATAACACAGCGGGCCCGGGCGGCATTTACGGGCAGGTTATCGCAGGCAATAGGCCACAAATTAAGCCGGCATATGCCGCGGATCTGGACGATACATCCTGGCGGCAGGTTGATTTACCCCATGACTATATTGTGGAGGGTCAATATTCGCGACAAGCCGACCGAGGACATGGATCATTGCCCGTCTATCCGGCATGGTATCGGCGGACATTCCACGTGCCTGCGGAGGATCGGGGGCGGTGCGTCTGGTTGTATTTTGAGGGAGTTTATCGCGATGCGAAAATTTACCTCAATGGGCACTTGGTAAGCGAGCATCCCGGCGGGTACACCTCGTTCCATGTGGATATATCCCGGCATGTACGATACGGTGCTGACAACGTGATGGCGGTTCATGTTGATCCGACCGATTTTGAAGGATGGTGGTATGAGGGAGGCGGGATCTACCGTCACGTCTGGCTGAATGTTGCCGATCCGGTGCACGTCGCCCCGTGGGGAGTTTATGTGACCTCCGCCGTGCAGGACGTTACCGGTCAGCCGTCGGCGACTCTCACGATTCAGACCACCGTTGCCAATCGGACGGATCACACGCAGCGGTGCGGCGTGGTATCAAAAATTTATGATCCTGCGGGCACGCCGGTCGGCACGGTATCGAATGATTTTGATGTTCCGCCTTCGACTATATCCCCCGGCATCCGGCAGGCCGTGCGGGACTCGGATCAAACCCAGATCGATGAACCCGACGGGCTGCATCACGGTGCGAAGCTGATTCAGGAAATTCATCTTCCGCACGTCAAACTCTGGTCATTGGAGCACACGCATCGTTACGAGGTTGAGACCGAAGTTATCGTTGACGGCAACGTCGTGGATCGGCACCGGCAGAAATTCGGTATCCGCACTCTGCGATTTGATCCGCAGGCAGGTTTCTTTCTCAACGAAGAGCCCGTGAAAATTCAGGGCACCTGCAACCATCAGGATTTTGCGGGTGTCGGGATCGGCATGCCCGACAGCATCCTCTATTACCGGATGAAACGGCTGAAGGAATTTGGTTGCAACGCGATCCGGTGTTCTCATAACACCATGGCTCCCGCCATGTATGAAGCCTGCGACGAGCTCGGCCTGCTGGTCATGGATGAAAACCGCCATCCGGGCTCAACCGTCGCGGTGAAATCCTGGGTTGGCCAGCCGTACCACAACACATGGCATGTGGAGTCGATGGTGCTACGTGATCGCAATCATCCCAGTGTCATCATGTGGTCGATGTGGAATGAAGAGTTCGCGATTCAGAGCGACGCCTACGGCCGGGAGATGATGGCCTATCTGATTCGAGCCGTTCACCGTCATGATGAAACGCGTCCTGTTACCTGCGCGGATAACTACGGACTTGGTAAGCACGGCTGGTTGCATGGCGTGGCAGCTTCGGAAAATCTCGTCGGCGTCAATTACAACTATGGAGACTATGACTGGCTGCATCACGCCTATCCGCAGAAGATGATTTTCGGCAGCGAAATCGGCAGCAACTATGAGTGCCGCGGCGTTTACCACACCAATATAAAGGCCGGTCATTTAACCAGCTACATGACACCCGAAGTGGCGTGGCATCCTCTGGCCACACGCCTTTTTGTCGCCGGAGGATTTTATTGGACCGGCTTCGATTATCGCGGCGAGCCGTATCCTCTGCGCTGGCCGGACATCAATTCCAATTTCGGCTTCCTTGATATGTGCGGCTTCTCAAAAGACAGCGCGTATTATTGGAAATCATGGTGGATGCCCGATACACCGGTGCTGCATATCTTTCCGCATTGGAACTGGCCGGGCATGGAAGGCAAAAATATCCCCATTTGGTGCTTCAGCAACTGCCAGCAGGTTGAACTGATTGTTAACGGAAAAAGCCTGGGAAGACGGCGAATGCCCGCCTACCGCCACCTGCAATGGAATCATGTCATCTATAAGGCCGGGCGGGTGGAGGCCCGCGGCTACAACAATGGCCGACTTGTCACCACAACGGTGATAGAAACCACCGGCGCCCCCGCTGCCGTGGAACTGGCCCCGGATCGAAAAAGCCTTATGGCCGATGGCCAGGATACGGTTCCCATTGCCGTCCGCATTGTGGATTCACGTGGACGTGTGGTGCCGACGGCTGACAATATGGTCCATTTCGCCATTGAAGGCCCGGGCGTCATCAGCGGTGTGGGCAACGGTGATCCGAGTTGCCACGAGCCCAATCAGGCGGATTACCGAAGTGCATTCAAAGGTCTATGCATGGTGCTCGCCCGAGCCACGCGGCACAGCGGAACCATTCGGCTTTCCGCAACTTCACCCGGGCTTAAGTCCGCAACGGTTTTGATTCCATGCTTAAGCAGCGATTGAGGCAAATTCCGCCGATCTCATCATGGATGGCGCGGCAAGTTTTCGGGTCGTCCGCTCTGCCGGGGCGGTGGTCATCCTTGCCTCCAGTGCGGAATATTGGGCTGAGCAGCGAGAAACGTTTTAATGGCCTTGGCAAAATTACTGCCATTTAATGGAAATGTCTTGCCCGTCCTGTCCGAGTGCCACCAGCCTGGAAACAGGATATGGCAGCCGCTGGCCACAAATGTCCGCAGATCATGGAGGGCAGCACGATAGAGTATCGGGCTCTCCGGCGGACGGTTGGGGGCGGGATGCCATTCAAAAATGCCCCAGTTGCGGCTGTATTGTGTGATCATGCCGGTATCGATGGGGCCAAAGCGTGTAATGCCCACATGCCCATTCTGCGGCAAATACCCCGACCAGATCGTCGAAGCGGACGATAATGCCCGGTTTGCACCCCCCGGCATATCTCCCAGCAATTCTGCAGGTATCTGATGGGCGTAGAGCAGTTCCTTGGGCAACCCTTCCGCAATCAGCAAATCCGCAACATCCCGCACAAAATGTGCCACTTCACATTCCCGAAAACCATACGCCGGATGCGCAGGATTACCCGGCGGAAAGGTATTATGATGCCCCTGATACGTCCAATCCCACGCCCGCCACCAGCGTGACTGATTTCGCACACGCGGTGCGTCAAAGCCGCCCGGTGTCGCGCCTTTCCCCCTTTTTGGCGAAGGATTAAAGTGCGTATCCGTAATCGGATCGGGATATTGATCCAAATCCCAGTAGGCTAACGTCCACGACTTGAAATTAGTCCCAAACGTTTCGTTAAATGATCGACCGGTGCCGGCAGAACGATCCGGTGTCGAATCCTGGTAAAACGGGCTGACCCGGTGGCCGTTAACCGAGATAAACGGCCCCGTGATGGCTTCCGGAGCCCCCTGTCCGGTATATGGGGCGCCGGGTGCATAGAGCCCACGATGGCGCAGCCAGTCCCGGAATTCGGTAACGGCAAAAGGGCTGTAATCGCCGAGGTATTCGATGTTGGTTGCGCCGCCGATGGCCAACTCTTCCTCGACGGTGAAATTAAGCACGGAAATAACACCGGGATAAGCCTGCATGGCCGTCTTGATATCATCCGCCCAGAGTTTGGCCTTGTGGTGCATTTCCGCCCGAACAGCCTTGGCATATCGAGATGGGGTTACTACCAGCGTGTCTCTTCCCACCACCGGCCCCGGCATGCCGCGCCACGTTTTCCCATTGAGCCGCCATTGGTAATTCCGCAGGTCACCGTTGGGATTGGTCACTCCTCCATCATGGGTTTGCAGAGCAAAAATCACCCCACGATGAATATTTTCCTGTTGAAACACCTTAAGCTGCCGCAAAAGCAGATGCAGGTTTCCGGTTGAATAAATGGAGGAAAATCCCAGCTTGTTGTAATCATTCCCGGGGCCGAATTCCTTCTTCATTTTGGCAATCTGCTGCCGATACTCATCATCGGTAGTTTGCGGCACATCCAAGCCGTGCTCCCATATCGGCATGATATAAAGGGTATTGCTGTGATCCGGCTTCGGGCGGGACTTTCCGACGGCGGCTCCGATGCCAGACGCCAAAATCGCCCCGGCGGAACCCGCCAGAATATGCCGGCGTGTAAGCGTGTACGCTTTGGCAGGACACCGCTTAATCTTCGTTTTGCCAATCACCATACATCTCCATTAACGTTTTATTTATTCCGCCGAGATGGTCTCGAAACAGCCGATCACAGCGTTGGGACGTGTCGGACTTCCAGCATCTCGGACCGGAGAACATTTTACGCCCCGCCCACCTCAGGCCGCAGGTTTGGTTCAAGCCACATTACCATCGTGCGTCATCCGCCTTCAACAGCCAGATGCATGACTGATGGATCATATTGAATTTCACCCCTCTTGTCGTCAAACTTTCCGACAACTGGCCCTGGTGGCATTTCTCGCAACTGATCGCCGAGCGTTTCAACATCTTTCGCTCCACTGCCTGAACTTATCACAACCCGACCGATTTGGTTAGGGAGGGGGGTTAGGGGGCCCTGCGACCACAGCGGCAAAAGAACCGCCTGAATACCACAAACGCATCTACCCTCGCCCAGGTGTAAGGGCTGCCGCGCCGGCCGTGAATAATCCGGATTATTGCAATCCAGCATGCCCGCAGTATAGTTCCAACATGGTCGAGACGCTCAATGTTGCAGCCATTCCCGAACCATCCACGTTGTGTGCGACATAGCGTGTCTTTATTCCGCGATTGATATTTGATTTTTTTGGATCAGAATTTTCGAGAGTTTCTCATGCGAAAACAGGTACTGCGTTTTATCCACATTTCCGCTTCATATCCTGGCCACATTGGGTGTCGTATCCTCCTGTTGCTCATTTTGATTTTCTGCTCGAGTTGGGCAACACCATCATTTGCCGTGGAGAAAGAATATTCGCCACTGGGTCTTACTCCCGCACAGATTAACCGGCGAGCGGAGTCGCTCATGAGGCGTATGACACTGGCGGAAAAGGTGCGGCTGCTTTCAGGTAACGGCCATAAGGGGCTGCATTCCATAAAAGGTGTGGGTATCCCGTCCATAAGATTCAGCGGTGCAACGCTGGGAGTGGTGGTCTGGGGGCCCTCGACCGCCTATCCCGCAGCGCCCTGCCTGACATCATCCTGGAACAGAAAGCTCGCGAAACTTGAAGGGCGGCATATCGGTCTTGACGCCCGTGCCAAGCATGTTGGCATGCTGGGGGGTCCCGGGATGAATCTGCTGCGCCAGCCGCAGAATGGCCGCGCCATGGAATATATCGGAGGCGAAGACCCGTATCTCGCTTCGCAGATGGTGGTGCCTTATATCCACGGGCTACAGTCAGAAGATGTGGCCGCCTGCTGCAAGCACTTCGTCGGCAATGAAATTGAAACCATGCGCCCGTGGATCAACTGCATCATCAGTCAGCGGGCGCTGCACGAGATTTATCTCCCTCCTTTTCGCGCCGCCGTCATACATGGGCACGCCTGGGCCGTGATGACCGCATGCAATCGGATCAACGGGCTCTACGGCTCGGAAAACGGTCCGCTGCTCACCGGCGTGCTGCGCCACGATTGGGGGTTCAAAGGTCTGACCATGTCCGATTGGGGATGCGTCTACAACACCCGCGACAACCTCAAGGCGGGGCTGGACATCGAAATGCCGAGGACCAATAAATATTCCCTCGCGGCGATCACGCATCTGCTGCAAACCCACCAGATATCGATGTCTCTGATCAACCAGCATGTTCGGCAGATCTTGCGAGTGATCGTGGCGATGGGCCTGAATGATCCGCACAATCCGTTTTATCGGCATCCGCCCGATACCGCCGGCGATAATCGTGTGGTCGAAAAGGTGGCGGCGGAGGGTACCGTGCTGCTGAAAAATCGCGGCGGTATCCTGCCGCTGAATCCGAAAGCCCCTACGCGAATTGTTTTCATCGGCCCTTGGGCAAAGCGGGTCGTCACCGGGGGCGGTGGGAGTTCGCATGTTCCGCCTAATATGAAACCCGTGACGCTGTGGCAGGGTGTTAAGTCCGTTGTCGGTGCGCAGGTCAAATTGACCGACATTCCCTGGCACGACGCGTACCGCAGGTATTGGGGACGAGGTGCACTGACCACGCCGGACGGAAAAGCCGGTGTGGTAGCGGATTATTACAACAACGCGAATTACAACGGCGTACCGCATATCGTGCGGCAGGCAAAAATCTTAATCAATGGCGGAGGGGCGCAAACGAACACCAACACGAGTGGTGACGCAAATCCCGCTGTGGCGATGATGCAGAAGCAGGCCGCCATGGGCCGGAAAACCATCAGCGTTATCTGGAAGGCGGCGATTCACCCAAAGACCACCGGCCTCTATTCATTTATCTTTGCGGTCAATGGGTCCGGTGAAGTGTATCTCGATGGCCGCCGCATTGTCGATCTATGGCTGCCGTTTTGGCAGAATCCGACGCATCCGCTCAAGGGAGCACTGACAACCGTGCGTCTCCATGGCGGCGAAACTTATCAGATCCGTGTGGTTTACCGCAGCCTGATGAACAAACACGCAACCGTGGGCTTTGGTTGGCTGCCGCGCAGTGAAGTTCATCTTTTCACCCCGCAGGAGAAGGCCGCCATTCGCGGCGCTAGCGATGTCATCGCGTGCATGGGATTCAACCAAACCATCCAGCGCGAACAGGCGGATCGCCCCTACAATCTCACCGGCCCGCAGAACGAATATCTGCGCGACGCTGCTGGCTTGAACCCGCACACCATCGCGGTGGTATATGCGGGGGCGGGAGTCGGAATGGAAAAATGGGTGCATCGCGTGGCAGGGCTCATCTGGGGATGGTATCCGGGCCAGACCGGGAACATCAGTATTGCAAAGATCATCTTCGGACAGATCAATCCCAGCGGCCATCTGCCGGATACCTTCAGCCGACATTGGCGTGATGATGCCGCCTACCATCACTTCCCCGGCTATCCGGGCGTATTCAATCATCGCTGGCATTCTGAACCGCGGTACGCCGGCTTTCCCACCGGCAAGGGCGCCCGGTGTAAATTCGTCGAAGGTATCTTCATCGGCTATCGGTGGTTCAATTACAAGCACATCCGGCCGCTGTTCCCATTTGGATTTGGACTTTCGTACACCACATTCTCCCTTCGTCATTTGACAGTAAGTTCCGTTGGAACCGGTGCGAAACGGATGATCACCGTTCATGCAACGGTCACCAACACCGGTCCACGAGCCGGTGCCGAGGTGGTGCAGTTATATGTGCATCCGCCGCAGGGTGGAAACGTGACCCGTGTGGTTCAAAAACTGGAGGGCTTTGAGCGCGTGGAACTCAAGCCCGGGCAAAGTCGCACTGTGGCGATGTCGTTGAATTGGAAGGCATTTGCCACCTACGACAGTGCGACCAACGCATGGGTGGTGCCGCCGGGCGCCTACACCGTGGCAGTGGGGACCAGCAGTGCTGATGAGCCGCTGCATACGGTCGTGTCATGGTGAGCTTTTCGAAGCCCGCCTCCATTGTGCAATTTCCGCGATTCTGTGGTGGAGGTTGCTCGTCTTTCAGAAGCATACCATCGATATTGCCCGGTAGAAGTTGTGCCAACCTCAAGGGCGATCACTGCCGCGGATGGTGCTTGCGATGGACCGATTGCAGGCGATCGGCATCCACATGCGTGTAGATTTGCGTGGTGGCGATATTGGCATGCCCGAGCAATTCCTGCACCACGCGCAGATCCGCCCCCCCGGAGAGCAGATGCGTGGCAAAGGTGTGCCGCAGCGCATGGGGATGCACCCCGCGGATGCCCGCCCCTTTGGCGATCTGATCCAACCGCTGCCAGAGGACAATTCTATTAATCGGACGACCGGAACGGCTGACAAACACCCGGCTCGAAGCAAGCCCCTTGACGGCCAGCAGACGGGGCCGCAGGTCGGAAATATATTTCAACACCGCCTTCTGCGCGGGGACGCCGACCGGGACGATGCGCTCCTTTTTTCCTTTTCCCAGCACCCGGATCACTCCGAGATCCAAGTGCAGTTGTTCGATGGTAAGATCGGCCAATTCGGACGCCCGCAAACCGCAGGCGTAGAACAATTCAATAATCGCCTGATCTCGCAGGGCCAGCGGATGATCCGGATTGACGGCCTTGAGAAGCGCATCAATTTCCACGCGGCCCAGCACATCCGGCAAGCGCCTCCAGCCGTGAGGTGTTTCCATGAATTCGGTCGGATTATCACTACGCCAGTTGCGATTCTGGGCATAGCGGTAAAACATTTTGAGGGTGATGGAATGTCGAATGATGCTGGAAATCTGCATGTTCCGATCTACCTGCAGATGCCGGAGATAGCCCGCAATATCCGCGGCCTCGCTGCGCCGCAATACTGTTTTCCGGGCGGCCAGATAAGCGGCAAAATCGATCAGGTCGCGGCGATAGGCGAGCGATGTATTTTCGGAGAGCCCCAATTCCGTCTCGATGTAGGTAAGAAATGCACTGACATCCTGCTGGTCCTGCCCGGCGAGCGGATCGGGCTTGGTCGCATCGGGTTTTGCTCGGGTCGATTTCACTCAGGCCATCCGTTTCCTGCCGACCTTGCGGACCTGCATCATGATTCGGGCGATGGAGTGGGGCCATTTTCCGTCGGTTGCACGGTTTCGCCGGCAAATTCCATTACCGCGCCCGTCTCGCCGTGGTCGTGCCATTGCTCGATGCGCCGCACCACGTCGGCTTCACGCATGAGATCAGCCGGGGATAAGTATAACCCCGGATCGCGCGAACGGTTGAGATGATAGGTGAGCATGGCGGGCACATCGTCCGCAAGGGCCCCGGCCCGGGCGGGGCTGGAGGTTTCGTTCAGGCTTTGGGTCCACTCCCGCACCAGCGCCAATCCTTCGGTTGTTATCCGCTCCGCCTCTACGGGCGGCAGCGCCGTGCACATCCCGGGCACGAGAATCCAAGGCTCGATCCAGCGACGTGTTGTGCCCCGCTGAAGTGCAATATATTTCCATTGATCCATCGGACCCCATCCCCGCATGGGTGAGTCGAATCTTTCCGCCAGCGACGCAAGCTGCGCTTTCATCTTGGCCGCCGCCCGGAAATTCATCTCCACCGCGGCCCGCTTCATCTGATCTTCGCAGATTCCGTACCATTCCAGCTCCGTTACTTGCGTCACGCTGCGGGTCAGCGGCGCCATGGACGAAAGCAGTTCTGTCGCCTGCCGCACCCGGATGCGGTAAGCCTCCATCGATTCCGAGCCGTCGCACGGGGCAGGGCATTTGCCCATCTCTTTGTAAGCACACGGCTGGCCATGCGGATATTGACGCAAAATCTCCTCGTACCGGCAGAGCTCAAAATGCTCCAGCATCCAGTCGGCAAGCTCGCGTGCGCCCCGCCGCGATGCGAACGGACCGAAGAGAGTTCCTTCACAACCTGCCGCCCGGTTCTGCACATCAATCGAAGGTGGTCGACGGGCACCTCCCGATTCCACCCGCAGATACCAGGCCGGCCGCCAGGCCAGCAGCGAGCGATAGGTGTCGGCGTAATACTTCCGGCTCGCCAGCAGATACCACCAGTTGGCGGCAAACGCGCTGTTGACATAACGCCAGCTGACATGGGTGGTAATGGCGTGATAATCGGTTTTGTGGGCAGAGCGTTCGGGCCCAAGGCGCAGCGAGATGGCGTGCTTGAGATTTGCCGTCGTCGCCAGCAGGATGGGCTTGTCGTGGACCGAAAACATGTAAACTGCTGACCGCGGCCGGACATTTTCGACGGCGGCGTCCGCTATGGCAATGTGGTGGTCAAAAATTTCAAGCTCAGCAGTTGGCGGCTTGACCGCCCCGGAATCCGCATTGTGATCCGCATCCGGTTTCACAGCAACATGCCGGTAATAACCGCTTCAAATACCAGATTGTCGTTGCAGACGCCTTGGCAATCCGCTACCACCCGGCGGCTTGAAACGGACTTGAGCCGCGCAATCAGATACAGCTTCGAGGGAGGACGAACGGTGGCGCGAAAACGTGCTTCATCAAGCTTCACAAAACCCATGAACCCCTCGTGCGGCGTGAGCAACTTATGGCCGATGGAGCAGAGCTGCGCCGCAGCCTCCAGCATGATGACGCCGGGCATGATGGGTTCTCCCGGGATATGCCCGCGAACCCAGAATTCATTCATCGTCACTTCCTTGAGCCCCACTAAGGTGGGGGGATTGGGATCGGCATAGATGACGGAGGTGAGTTGCTCCATTTCATGGCGATGCGGATTGATTTTACGAATGGCTTCAATGTCGTAGGCGACATGGTTGAGGTCGATGTGTTTCAAATCCAGAATCAGCGGCGGTGCCATGCATATTCCCAATAAAAACCGATGTTATCGAATCGCAGCCCAACCCTGCCCGTCGAACGATTCCAATCTGCGACGCACGAAGCCATTTGGAGCAACTCGGCGGGTGAAAATATAAAGGTTTCGGGCCATACTGGCAAAGGTGCATGATTTTTGGAGTAAACAGATTCCACGTGCCCACGGCTGCGGCAGCGGTTCGGCGGACACGGGCTAAATTAGATATGGCTTCATGCCAACGATGAATCAGCGCACCGATCAGGCGCGGATGAAAGGGATTAACTCGGCGGCGCTTCCCGATGGGATGGGGTATCGCCAGCGCGTAATTCGAGAATTCTCACGCGAATAGCCTGTGCAGTCTGGCGAATTTCCTGCATGGTTTTGCGAACGCGCGTTCCTGCCACTTTGTTTCCGCCTTCCGCCTTTTCAAGGTCGACTGCACACTGCTCGACAAGGCTTTTAAGATGTTCATATTCCTTCATGTTGACTCCTTAACTTTCATAACCACGCGAGCGCCAAACCGCCAAAAGACATCGTAACAACTCCCGACCGAATCCTACAAACTTTTATCGGCGAAATGGATGAAAACTGGCATATAACTTCACATTTACGACAATCAAAATAGTCCTATAATCATATCTCCGAAACCACCCATGACGCCCGGGAATATTACGTTTTATGCAGCTAAACTCCTTATGACCACAAAAAGCTCCGATCTGATGCGAAATCAGTCCATCAGCGATCTGACGACTTCATCGATGCCGGCCCCGTTTGGGCGTCTGCCATCCCGGTATTCTGCCCGGATTGCTTTTCTGGAGGGGCAACACCCAGCCCACCGACGATTGCTCTCTCGCTTTTGGCACCTTTCTTTGATGCCAAAGAAGTCGGATGTGCGGATGGGACTGGCGATTTGGTCGTCACCGTTACCGGTTTGATGACGGCCCCGGGCACGCCGGGCTTGGAGCCTGTCAGCGAGATCGACTCAGCCCTGCTGTCAGGAATTACTTTACCCGCAGAGTGAACTGTTGCCGGCTGCAGAAACGATGGTACATCCCTGCGGGCCGGTGGATGAGCAATCCAAATGGTAGCGCCGATCAAACCGGTCAGGCCAGCCACAGCCGCAGCACCCAGCCAACGACGTATTCGGTTGAGTCGCATGTTGCCAGCCTGCATTTTTTGGTCAATCTTCTTCGCCAATTCTCCGTCGAACGTCGCCCAATCAAGCATCGGCAACCTGGACGACCAGTCTGCCAGCACGTCATTGAGTTGCTTATGATCCGCAAACCAGCGTCGGCACTCGGGATTCGACTCGATCAATTGAATCGCTTTGCGGCGTTCCGGCTCTGAAAGCGTGCCGTCGGCATACCGACTGACGAGATATTCCATTTCTATCTGATCCATAAGCCACCACGTTTCACATCAAGCATCGGAGCGTATCGGCCGCCCCGGTGCAGAAATACCATCATCCGAATATTAACGGCCTATTCTTCCAGAAACTCCGCCAATTCACGCCGGAGTTCCCGGCGTGCGGTGAAAACATACCACTTCACTGCCTCCACCGAGCAGCCGAGAATTTCCGCGATCTGTTTCTGTGGCAATTCGCGGATGGTAAATAACACCAGCGCCGCCCGCTGCCGATCGGGTAATTTACGCATGGCCCGGTCGATTGCGGAGCGAAATTCCTTCGAATGCGTCGCGAAATCGGGTGCCGAACCGGCCGCCACCACATCGCTGAGCGTATCCCCTTTTGACTCGCGTCCCGGCGCCGGTGCATCGAGCGACACGAGACGACGCTTGTTTCGAGCACGTCGAAAATTCAGCCCGCGATTCGTGACGATTCGCATCAGCCAACTTCCGAAACGAGCACCATCCTTGAGCGATCCAATCCGCTCAAACGCCCGCAAAAAACAGTCCTGGAGCAGGTCCGATGTATCATGCGGATTATCCAAAAGCCGCAGTGCGATGGCCGCGCATTGCCGCTGATAGCGGGAGACCAGCGCCATAAACGCCTCTCGATCGCCCGACTGGGCCAACCGCACCAGTCCTCTTTCAGCATCGGCGTGCGCCGCCCGCGATCCATCACCTGAAGGATCCAAGTCCGGATCTTGCGAGAATTCCGGTCTGCTGGTCATATTGACACTCCTACCGGCCCAACGGTTAGCAATCGAGCCTTTCACATGATCGGCCCCGATTATAGCAATTGGGCAACGGATATCGGAAACATCGAAGCTTCGCCTCCCAGCGGCCAGCGAAATCCCCGTATACCGCCGCAATACGCCAAAGAGGCCTTTTACGCCGACGTCAGGCCGACGGCCAATTCCGCCACAAACCGCCCTGCGGCCTCCGCCGGGTCCGTCCCGGCCTGAACCGCCGCCGTCATCCGCCGAACCAGAGCACTGCCGACAATGACGCCGTCGGCCTTGCCGACCAGCGCCCGCACGTGCGCCGGTGAAGAAATCCCAAAACCTACGCAGATCGGCCGGGGGGTTACCTTTTTGATGTCGGCGATTTTCTCTTCCAAACCTGTTGGCAGTGCTGCACGCTCACCCGTGATTCCGCTGACCGAAAGATAGTACACAAATCCGTTGCACCAGCGCACGATTTCATCCCGCCGGGTCGAAGGGGTGGTGGGCGCTACCAGCAGAGAGGCTCTGAGCTCCGCACGCGTAAGCTCCTCAACCACCGCCGGGGCCTCCTCCAGCGGCAGATCGGGCAGTACCATCCCGTTGAATCCTGCATCGCGGCACGCCTCGGCCAGCTCGCGCGTGCCGATCTTGAAAATAATACTGAAACTCGTCATCGCCATCAGCGGGACGGTAAGTCCCGCCCGGCGTGCGCCGCCAACCGCACGGAGGATGCCGGAGACCGTTGCCCCGGCTGAAAGCGCCCGATAATAACTTTCCTGAATCACCGGGCCGTCGGCGATGGGGTCGGAGAACGGCATGCCCAGTTCGATGCATCCGGCGCCCGCCGCCTGCATGGCCAGGAGTGTCGGACCGAGCATGTCCAGCGACGGATAACCGGCGGTCACAAATGGGCACAGAACGGTGCGGCCGGGAGCAAAGGCGGCATCGATTAGATTCATTTATACACACTTCTCACTTCATATTTCGGGGGACAAAAAAGAAAGACCCGCTGCAGGACAGCGGATCTTTCCAATGATCAACAGTGACACACAGTGACGTCCGATTAATCGCCCGGTTCAAGGGGGTGAACGTAATAACCGACCATTGCCAGGAAACGATTGGCGTCAAGCACCGGGATCGACAGCGATTGGGCTCTTGTCTGGAGCGAGTTATACCGGGCCAACGATTCACTCTGCATTTTTGCCATAGCCGAATTGTCTGCGGACGGCGTCGCCGGCGTAACGGTGGTCGACGGAGGTGATCCGAGCACAACAAAATCTGTCTGGCTGGTGAGGTGATTGACCACCCGTCCGCCCCATGCCTCGATCATGCGGACAATCTGCCGGCGACCCGAGGCTGAGGGAACCCCGTTGCCGTTGACATCAAAATCACCATAGACCACAAACGTGTAATGCCGATGGAGGTCCCGTGAATAAACCGGGTTGGCAATGAGATCGCCGGGATAAATCGCCTGATTAAAGGCATCATGGGTGATACGGGCAACAGAAGCATATTCTCCGACCTTGGTGATGACGATGGAGCCTTTGCCTCCGGCATGTTCACCGCTGGACACGCCTTCTTCCGCACTGTAGACGGCGAAGCTCAGACCGACACTGACATGATCGGCCCGGCCGAGATTGATGTAGACCAGATCACCATTGGGTGAAACTTTTAATACTTTACCGGCGGCTTGCGCCTCGATGGCGTCGGCACCCTGGCTGGGCGGACGCGAACCGGCAATGGTTGCCCGCAACTGCGTGATCGTCATGTCTTTCCGGGCAAGTTCCTGTTTATACTGCTGAGTCTGCACCACCTGGTTGCGGAGATCCGACACATATTTGGTCTGCTGGGCGGATATCTGCGACTGAAAGCCCGAAGCCTGCGTAGCCACCTGCGATGCAAGACTGTTACGCTGAGTCGTGAGCGCGGCAATGCGAGCCTCCGCCTGGGTCAACTTACTCTTCATTGCGGCAACATTGGCATTAAAGGACGCCTCCACGGAATGAAACCGCCGCCGATAGTTGCGATAAAGCGCGTGGTATTCATCGGCACTTTTATTGGCGGCTGCCAACTGCGTCCCAAGGGTTTTCAACGCCTTAATCAGCGGTGTGCCGGTCGGGACGCCCGCGGCGGTCAGGGCGGCATTGGCGGTTCCCGTCACACCCACAATCTGGGCCACCGGGGCGCTGGTACCGGAGATGGTCTGCTTGAGTTCTGAAATCTGCTTGAGAAGTTGCTGCACAACGGTACGGTCAGGCGAAGCCGCCGAAATCAACCGGTTCAGGCTCGGGTTTTGCTCGGACATGGGAGACACGTAGAGCGCCAACTTGCTTTTCGCTGACGAGGCCTCCTTTTGCAATTTGCCGACCTGCAGATAGAACACGATTGCCAGAGCAGCTGCGATCACAAAAAGGAATGCGAGAAATATTGTGCCGATTGGGAGCGCGCTGCGATTTTGTTTACTCATCGCCATCGGTAAGTGCCTCCAATGCGAAAACCGAAACCCTTGGCGGCGTGGTCGAATTGCGTCTTGTGCAGGCACACACCTGCCGACACCCGATTAACCTCTGGCCCGCCGACCGCCTCAATAATCGCCGGACATGCCGCTATGGTCAAGCGCTCGGAGTCATTGGGCCTAAAAATCTTCCAACACGCAGCGGAAGTTGCTTTAACCTGAAGATCTGCACCGCCTACTCGTTTGGGCAATGCCACCCGTTGGCGATACCCCCGGCTGAATTCAATCTCGCTTGATTGTGACAAGCGACTGCAATTTCGGCTGACAGAGGAAAAAACTTTGTATTTTATATTTGCGAATTTACCCAACGGGCATGAAAATTAAGAGATCATTATGGGATTGATAAGATTTTTGTTGACTTGACCCCCTGAATATGCTAATCTTTTCCTCGGAGGCGGTGCTTAGATCGCTGCGGCGATTAGACACCAAAAAACACATCCTCCCAAGTAAAGGTGATCGCATCGGGCTATGGCCCGCTCCGCGGTAGCCAGGGAAGCAGACAGCAAGTAATTGAGGTTTGGCCATTCGGATCGTGCCGGTTTTGTTATCGGCTGGATGAAGCGGCCTGTATCTGTCGAGGAGAGAGTCGATGAAGTACGGAATGCAGAGGTGTGCATTGGGTGGTAACCGAAAAATAATCATCACGGCTGTAGCCGCCTGCCTGGCGGGATGTTTCGGCTTGGCGGTTAATGCGGGTGCCACTACGACCGTTGTCAATTATGACGCCGACGGCCCGTCCTCTATGGCCTACGCAGGCATAAATTCGCAAACTTATTGGGAGTTCGGCGGCAGCCTGGACAACTCCGCAAAATTTGTGGATCTTGGAAATTCCGGGTTTTCCAGTGCAACCGGCGGCGTACCGTCACCCGCCCAATACAACATCAAGAATGAAAAAGTATGGGTTTATGTGCTCAACCAGGCGGGCAACGGCCGAGCCAGCACCGATCCGGTTGAAGGTGGCGCACTCACGCAGGTGGATTCAGATCAGCAATACCTGGCAGGCCTGATCAGCATCGGCACTTCTTTGCCGGCCCCATTGCCCGGCATCCCGTATCCACCGGCTCCAACGTACAACATCCGAGCATATGGCCGCTCGCTGACGCCCACACAGGGATATTCATACAATCAGCCGGCGGTGCACACGGCAAAAATCACGACGACCATTCCCACCGCTCCGACACCTGAGCCTGCGGCTCTGGCACTTTTCGGGATTGGTGCATTGGGGTTGCTGCTTAAGGGAAGGCGGCATGGTCGGGCGGTGGGCCGGTAAACGAAAACTGTCGCGGCAGGAATCAGAACGCCTGAAGAGCGAAACCAACGGGTTATTGGAGAGTAACAGAGTAAGTCGTTTTTTGAGGAGGAACCGAAAACAGAAAAGAAGATGAGAGCAATGGCTAGGAAAACTCATTTTGAGCGGATAAAAGGCGTTTTTTGTCCGCCGCTTATTCTTTGTTTAGGGAGTTTCAACCATGCGACTATCTCATCTCTCCATCGTGTGCACGGCGGCACTGGCGATCTCGACTGGCGCAGCATTTGCTGTCCCCGCGGATATGGGCGGTTTCACTACGCCGTCAGCGCCCGGTACAACCTACGGGCAGTTGCTCAGCGGGTTTAATATCTCCAACGGCGCCTCGCAGGACAACGTCTTTACTTCCAACGACCAACTCAACCCCGGCGAATCCTTCTCACTGTCGTTTGATTACAGTTATAATTTTGCCGGCGCGACGACAACCTCCTACGCGCCCAACGGCACCCTTACCAAATTCTTCCTGCAAAATGCCACCGGTTCACAATACGTGTTCACCCTAGATCCTTCCGTCGGCGGATCAGGGTCAGTCGGATCCGGTTCCTCGGGCAGTTCGTCCGGTTATTCCATTACCGCAGGAACTAACTCTTATACCATCACATCCAAATTCCTCTACGCGGGGACACTGATCAAGGTTGGCTTGCTTTATGATGCATCCACCGGCGCACTCGATCTGTCGATTGTGAGCAGCGGGAATGGGGAACAAACCATCGCCCTCAACGACCCCGCCACACATCCGGTAAATCTGGGCTCGATATTGGGAAATTCGTCCGATTTTGGCTTTGAGGGGATTACGGGCTCCACGGCCGTCACCCAAACGATTGGGGATTTTCAGCTCATTCAACCCTCGACATCGACGGTTACACCTGAACCGGCCTCGCTGTCACTATTTGCACTGGCAGGCGGCGGTCTGGCTTTGGCGGCACGTCGGCGGCGCATGCATTAAGTCGTGTCGACATCCGACATCCATGCTGTCGGAACGTTCCAAAACATTTGACAACGGCTCATGAGTCTCAACGGCGCTCATGAGCCGTTTTTATAAACACGAAATATTCATGCTGGCCGCTTTGTGGCCGTCGCCGATGTGAGCATCCATCGGCGTGGCAGGCGGTCGGTATCCGTGGATCTGCCTGATTTCGACCGGTAAGATTGCCCCGCTTCAGCCCGATGATGGGATTTGCCGATAATGCTGTGGGACTGGTGCGACGAATGGTTATTCGGCGTCGGTCGGCTTGCAACTGGTCGGCAGTCCCCGTAAAACTAGTGTCGGCCGAGCGCAAGTTATCGGTAGCGACCGCACATGCAAATCGGTGCGGTACGGGAGAGCTTGACAGGTGCTCGACGCGACGTCGGGTGCCGATGTATACGGACTTGGTTGATCTCATGCGTTATTTGGGAAAGCTGTAAATGTCAACTGATCCCTCCGCATCCGTTTCGCCGTCGTCTTCGTCGCGCAGCGATACGTTGCTTGGCAGGCTGGCGGTGGATCAAAAGCTTTGCACCTCCGACGAACTCAGCGATTGTCTGGCTCTTAAAGCCGAATTCGAAAGTGAAAATAATCACCGATCTCTCGCCGATATCTTGGTTGCCAACGGCTATGTCACTCAGACGCAATTGAGCCGAATCCTTAAAGCGATTGAAGAGCAGAAGACATTCCAGCAGATACCCGGATATCAAATTGTCTCCAAACTCGGCTCGGGAGCGATGGCCACGGTCTACAAAGCTCGGCAGTTATCGCTAGACCGCATGGTTGCCATCAAAGTGTTGCCGAAGCGGATGAGTGAAAATCAGGAATTTGTTGATCGGTTCTATAAAGAGGGTAAGGCCGCCGCCAAATTGAACCACGCCAATATCGTCGCCGCCTATGATGTGGCGGAGGCGGGCGGTTATCACTATTTTGTGATGGAGTATGTGGAGGGTAAGACGGTCTATGACCATCTCGTGGACAGCGGCAAGCCGTATCCCGAGAAGGAAGCTCTTAAAATCATCATTCAAGTGTGTCGGGCGCTGGTTCATGCCCATGCACAGGGGTTGATTCACCGGGATGTAAAACCTAAAAATATCATGATCACTCCGGATGGGACCGCCAAACTGGCCGACATGGGTCTGGCGCGGGAAGCAGGCGACAAAGAGGTGGCCTTGGCCGAGGCGGGGAAAGCATATGGGACTCCCTATTACATCTCTCCGGAACAGATTCGCGGTGAGGTGAATATTGATTTTCGCTCCGACATTTATTCCCTCGGTGCAACCCTTTACCACATGGTGACCGGCCGCGTCCCATTTGAAGCCCCGTCACCCGCAGCCGTCATGCATAAGCACCTCAAGGATGATCTGGTGCCGCCCGATCATATCGTCACCACCCTCTCCGCCGGTATATCGGAAATTATCGAAGTGGCGATGGCCAAGGAGCCGCGAAAGCGTTACAGCAGCACCAGCGATATGCTCGCCGATCTGGAAGCCGTTGCCCGTGGCGAACCTCCGCTGCTGGCAAGAAAATCGTACGATCTGACCTCACTGGCCAAAATGGAAGATGAGGCGGTAACCCTGACGCAGGAAAATGGTGCCAACATGGTCGGTTTTGAAGAGGACAAAACCATCGATCTGGGTTCCAAATCGCTGCAGCAGCGTCTCTCCGACCCGCTGGTGCTCGGCCTGCTCGGGGCGTTGGTGTTCGCCGTCATCATCATCATTATCGAGCTGAGCGTGATTCTCAGTTCCAAACCGCATTGAACCCGGGCGATTAAAGCGCCTTGACCTGCTGAATAATTTCCGTTGTGGCCGCTTTTCCGTCGGCAAAGAGCATCAGGCAGTTATCACGTGCAAAGAGCGGATTGGGGATACCCGCAAAACCCGGGCTCAGCGAACGCTTGATCACCACCACCGTCCGGGCCTTGTCCACATTCAAAATCGGCATGCCCGCAATCGGACTGTTCGGGTTTTCCCGCGCATCAGGATTCACCACGTCGTTGGCGCCGTTCACCAGCACCACATCCACCTCCCCGAACTGCCCGTTGATCTCTTCCATTTCATGCAGATGATCGTACGGAATATCCGCTTCCGCCAGCAGCACATTCATATGGCCCGGCATGCGCCCGGCAACGGGATGAATGGCAAACTGCACATCCACACCCCGGGCCTCAAGCACCTTGAACAATTCCGCCGTCACATGCTGGGCCTGCGCCACCGCCAACCCGTAGCCCGGCACGATCACCACACGACGTGCACTGGTCAAGAGCTCGGCAACTTCTTCGGCCGTTGTCTTTTTAATCCGCCCGGCATACACATCGTCGGTCGCGACCGCCTTTTCCGCCTGCGCCTGGCCGAAGAGAACATTCACGAATGACCGGTTCATCGCCTTGCACATGATCATGGAGAGAATAAAGCCCGACGATCCCTCCAGCGCCCCGCCGATGATGAGCAATTTATTGTTCACCACAAATCCCATCGCGGCCGCGGAAAGCCCGGCATAGCTGTTGAGCAGTGCGATCACCGTGGGCATATCGCCGCCCCCGATCGGAATAATCAGCATCACCCCGAAGAGCAGAGCCAGCCCGATGAAGACCGGATAGATGATTCCCGAACCCGGATCAATCGCCAGCCACACCGCACACGCCACGGCGGCGGCAAAGATAATAAAATTCAGCGGGTTCTGAAATTTGAACACCAGGGGCCGCGTCGGCAGCACCTCCTGTAGTTTGCCGGCGGCGATGAGACTGCCCGTGAAGGTGAGATATCCCAGCAGACATTCCACGCAGATCACCGCCGCGTGAAAATGCGTCAGGTGCGACTGATGGGCATAGAATTCCGCCGTCCCCACCAGCGCCGCTGCCAGAGCCCCGAAGGCGTGAGAAAGCGCCGTCTGCTGTGGCACGGCCGTCATCGGTGTAAAAATCGCCAGCAGCGCCCCGATCGCCGCACCGGCAATACCCGCCGTGAAAATCCAGTTGTACTGGCGTATCTCCGGCAGAAACAGTGTGGCGATAATGGCCGCGGCCATCCCGACTTCGCCCGCTTTGACACCAAGCCGGGCGGTTTTGTGCGAGCTGAGCCACTTCAGCGATAGGACAAACGATCCCGCCGCCGCAAGATAAATAACCGTCACATACCACGGGAGCGATGCGGTATGCGGGTAATAGGCGACTTTGGCCGCCAGGGTTGAAGTTCCCGTATGCATTATTTATCCCTGCGCTTCTTGAACATCTTGAGCATGCGGTCGGTAATCATGAACCCGCCAACCACGTTGATCATGGCACAGGCGGTTGCAATCGCCCCCAGCGTTATCAACAGCAGGTGGCCTTCGCCCGCCCCCGCCAGTGTCAACGCCCCCACCACCGAAATGGCGGATATCGCGTTGGTCAATGCCATCAGTGGCGTGTGGAGCTGGGGCGATACCCGCCGCACCACCTCATAGCCCAAGAAGGCCGCCAGAAGAAATACAAATACATTGGAAGTCAGACTTTCACCCATCAGGTCGGCTCCTTTACTTCCGGTTTTATTGCGGCGCCCCAGCTACCGCTGACTGTCGCATTGACCACCTGCCCGTCGCGGGTCACCATGGAATCCCGGCTGATCGGATCATTCTGATCAAACACCAGCTTTCCATCTTTCACCAGATGGAGCAGTAATTGGCATAGATTGTTGGAATAAAGCTCACTGGCGTGAAACGCCAGCGTCGAGGGGAGATTGGTCGGCCCCAATATGCACACGCCATCCGTTTCCACCCGCTCATCCGCACGCGTCAGCTCGCAGTTCCCCCCCGTGGCCGCTGCGAGGTCAATGATCACCGATCCCGGCCGCATCCCACGCACCATGTCGGCCGTGATGAGTACGGGCGCTTTTTTTCCCGGCACGGCCGCCGTCGAGATCACCACATCCGCCTCGCGCACGGCCCCGGCCATCAGTTCGCGCTGGCGGCGCTGCTGTTCGGCGGATTGCTCTTTGGCGTAGCCGCCGGCGGTCTGGGCATCACCTGTTTCCAGCGGCAGTTCAATGAATTTGGCGCCCAGACTTAATATCTGTTCCTTGACTGCCGGGCGCACGTCGTAGGCGCTCACCACCGCCCCCAGGCGCCGGGCCGTCGCAATCGCCTGCAGCCCCGCCACACCCGCCCCGATCACCAGCACTTTGGCCGGGGTGATGGTGCCCGCCGCCGTCATCATCATGGGGAAAAGGCGTGCAAGCTCATTAGCGGCCAGCAGCACCGACTTGTAGCCCGCGATGCTGGCCATGGATGAAAGGGCATCCATGCTCTGCGCCCGACTGATCCGCGGTATTAATTCCACCGCCAGCAGTGTCACTCCCCGCTGCGCCATGGCTTGCGTAATGGCCGGCTGGGTCAGCGGCTCGGCAAAACCAATCACCAATGCACCGGCCTTGTAGTGCGCGATATCTGTCGGGCCGCGGTGCGGATTGGCCCCCGGCGTTCGCACCTGCAGAATTACATCTCCGCCTGCGAGCAGAGAACCGCGGTCTGCGACAATCGTCGCATTTCGCGATCGGTACGCATCATCGGGAAAGCCCGCCGCCTCTCCCGCACCGGATTCTATTTGAACACTCAAACCTGCTTTGGTCAGGGCGGCAAGGCGCGAGGGAGTCAGGGCAACGCGCCGCTCGCCGGGAAAAGTTTCCTTCGGAACTGAAATGATCATGCCGGAAATTCCTCTCCGAGACAGAATCGCCTATAAATCGCTCTCTTACCGCCTCATGCATGGCTTCAGGCTCACCAGCCGAAGCTATGGAATACTCAATACCGGCACAGATTGCAAGTACGCGGGCTTCTTCCGCCGACTGTCCGTATATGTGCGCCTTGCGACCAAGCCGTGCGGCTATCGTAATCGACTACCGGGATATTCCCATAGGTAAACGCCTCATGTGGACGTAGGAATCCCTCCAGTATGCCGCAGTCCAAGCAGGATACGACGAAATCGCCAGGAACCGGTCCTTATCGTATCCGCCGATACTGGTTAACTTAAACCGAATTCAATTTCACCTCCGCATGGTCTATTATCCATCCCATCTTCAAGCCGGTAGAATTTTACCCACGGCGGAGCCGGGCTCGTGGGCACCGCAGCGGCCGGGTGCGTGAAATATGGATTGCCGGGGTATTGGGACATTATTTTTGATCTGATCTACTTTCTGGGGCTGCTGCTTGTATCACCATGGCTGATCTGGCGCAGCATGCGCACGGGCCGATACCGCACCGGCTGGGCGGGACGCCTGGGGCGATTGTCGCCCGATCAACATTCGATGGCGGCATCGACGGGGCGGCGGATTCTGCTCCATTGCGTTTCCGTCGGGGAACTTGCGTCGGTCGCCGAGCTTGTTCAAGAACTGCTTCGCCTCGGCGATGATATTCAGGTTGTGATATCGGTAACAACCGACACCGGCATGGCCAGAGGACTGAAGCTCTATCCGCCCGGCACCCCTCGCGTGGTGGTTGTGCGATACCCGCTCGATTTTTCCTTCGCAGTCAGACGCTTTCTGGATTCCGTGCGACCGACGGTCATCGGACTTATTGAACTGGAAATGTGGCCCAATTTTCTCACAGCCTGCCATCAGCGCGGCATCCCGGTTGATCTGATTAACGGCCGCATGACCAATCGCAGCTTCCGCCGCTACAAAAGGGTGCGGCCGATCATGCGATCTATGCTGCGACGCCTTCGACATATCGGTGTGCAAAGCGACGAAATCGGCCGGCGCCTTATCGATCTCGGAGCCGATGTGAAAAATATAACGGTGCGTCCGACCATGAAATACGATACCGCGGATTTTTCAACCGATATTGCCGGTGCGGATGTTTTTGCCGCTGCGCTGGGAATCCTGCCGGAGCATTGGCTTTTGACCGCTGGATCAACCGGACCGGGGGAGGAAATACCGCTGTTGGATACCTATCAGGCCCTGCGTCCGCGATTCGGTCAGTTGCGGCTGTGCATCGCCCCCCGAAAGCCGGAGGTTTATGCACAGGTGATGGATGCCATTTCGCAGCGCGGGCTGAAAGTAGTCCGGCGATCTGAACGCCGGGACGATGCGAGATCGCATCCGTTGGCGGGCGAAGAGGTGGTCATACTCGACACCTTCGGCGAACTTAAAAAGGCCTACGCCATTTCCGGCGGCATATTTTCCGGGCGTTCACTTGTCCCGCTGGGCGGCAGCGACATGATTGAAGCCGTGGCATTGGCCAAGCCGGTCTGCTTCGGCCCGCATACGTGGAATTTTTCAGATGTTGTGGCAGCATTACGAGCTGTGGATGGAGCGATTCAGATCGCCGGCCCTGAAGAGTTGACCGGAGCCGTCGAAAGATGGTTGACCGATCGAAATGGTGCCACGCTCATGGCGCAGCGCGGACGGCGTGCGATTCTGAGTATGCGGGGATCCAGCTCGCAATATGCCCGAAGCCTACTTGAATCGGTTGCACCCGCACCCGGTCGTGATACTGATGTTGCAAACCCAAAATCCCATGGGAATTGAATTATGTACAGGAGGAGGTTAGGAATATACATATGAGAACTGGTATCGTGCCAATTAAAATTGTTCTGGCAGGCAGTGCCGCCACCCAATCCGCCGCGCCGAAGCATCATCACCACGATCTGCACACCCTTTATGGCCAGGTGATGCATGTATTGAATTTTCATCGCCTGTTCATGGCCAATCACTGGTATAACTGGTTGATCCTGCTGGGTGCGATTTTTCTCGGGGCGGCCATCGGGCGGGCCCTGATTGCCTCGCTCAATGCCGTCGGCGGGCGGCTGGAGAAAAGAGGCTGGCATGTTCAGGCGGTGCTGATTGAATCACTGGCCAAGCCCGCGAATCTGGCGGTATTTTCCATTTCGCTGCTGGTCGGCTTGGGACAACTGCATCTCAACAGCGTACTGCGTTACGCCGGTGGCAAAATGGTGGTGCTGCTGATCGCCATCAGCGTCTTTTGGTATCTGTACAATGTCGTCGAAACAGTGGAAATCGCCCTGAAGGGTTTTATCCAGCGACATGAAACGCCTCTGACCGAGCAGATGGGGCCGATCATCCGCAAAACCCTCCGTGTGATCGTGGCGCTCTTTGCGGTGCTGTTTATCGCCCAGAACGTGTTTGACCGCGACATAGGCTCCTGGCTGGCGGGACTCGGTATCGCCGGTCTGGCCGTTTCGCTCGCCGCCCAGGACTCACTGAAAAATCTCTTCGGTTCGCTGACGATCTTTATGGACCGCCCGTTTCTCACCGGCCAGCGGGTGACCTATCAGGGGTTCACAGGTGCGGTCGAAGACATCGGGTTCCGATCGACGCGCCTGCGTCTTTTTGACGGCACGCTGGTATCGGTCCCCAATTCGGATATCGTCAGTGGCAGCGTCCAGAATCTTTCGGCCCGGCCGTTTCTGCGGCGCTTTATAACACTCGGCATAACGTATGATGCCGGTGCGGAAAAGGTACAGCAGGCGGTGAAGATCATCCGCGATCTGCTGGAGAGCGACGTGTTTCGCGGGCCGGTACATAATGCCGATGACCCGGATGATAATCCACCGCGGGTCTATTTCAATGATTTTGCTGCCGATTCACTGAACATCACCATTTATTATTACTACCGGCCGGTATCGGATTATTGGGGATTTGTTGACTTTAATCAGAGGTTCAATCTGGCAGTGATGGAGGCATTCGAAAAGGCGGGAATTGAGTTCGCCTTTACGTCCCGCACCGTCTATCTGGCGGGCGACCCGAAACGGAAACTGCCGGTGTATCTGATCAAGGATGAAGCGGCACCGCCGGGCGAACAGGCCGGCGGATAAACGGCGGCGGTCAACGCGATAGATCGCGGCCGGTCGGCGGCCGACGCACCGGCTGGAAATCGTGCGGTGGCGGGGATCGAAATGCCGTCCGGCGACCGTCGGCGGGATGATGAATCATTAATTCAACCGCATGGAGAAGCAAGCGCTTCTGTCCGTCGGCTTTTCCGTAAAGCCGGTCGCCAAGCACCGGCCATCCACGAAGGGCAAGCTGAACCCGGATCTGATGTTTACGGCCGGTGTAGAGTTCCACTTCCAGCAGCGAATAAGGACCGAGCGTCCTGATAAGACGATATTGCAGTCGGGCGGGTTTTCCGGATGGGCTTCGGCCGACCCGTCCGAGCGTATCTTCGGCCAGGGTGTCGGTAAGCTCACCGGACTTGGGAGGATGCCCATGCACCCAGGCTTGGTATCGGCGCGTGATGGTGTGGCGGCGGAACTGCATCTTTAAGTTGGCAAGAGTGCGAACATCGCGGGCGAAAATAAGCAGCCCGGATGCGTCACGGTCGAGTCGATGCACGAGATAGATCCTGCCGCCGGGCTGAGCACGATCGATCTGCCTTTCCAATTGGGCGATGGCGGTTGGCCGACGTTCATCCCGGGTGGTGGAGGTGATGAGCCCGATAGGTTTATCAAATATCAAAATATGTGCATCTGCAAATATGATCTCTTTGCCGGAGACACGGTTGCGATCGGAGGGATCGCGTACGGTGACTTGATCTCCTGCCGGGGCGGGCAGATTAACAGATCGGACGCGAACGCCGTTGAGTTCAACGCGTCCATCAGCCACCATTTTTCGCAACGTCGTGACTCGTGCATCAGGAAATAGCTCCCGCAGCCGGGCGAGAATGTTGGGTGATGAAGAATCCAAGCGGCTCCGATACGTTAAAACTTTACTCTTTCCGCAATCAATCGGAATTACCCGTCAGGGCCCCCACGATCCGATCAAATTCATCCAGCGAGAAATATTGTATCACCAACTTGCCTGAACCTTTCCGCCGGGCGGGGAAAATGCGAAGTTTTGTGCCCAGCTTTCGGGAGAGTTCCTGTTCCAATTCAATGACGTGAGCACTTTTGACGCTGCGAGAATGCTCGCGCACGAGGGTTTCGCCGGCATGCGGGGGGCTTTGGATGGTTGATGCCTGCCGCTCAAGCTCACGGACACTCATGCCAGTTTGAGCGGCGAGGGTGGCAAGTTGCAGTTGTCGATTGGGTTCTTCGATTCCCGCGAGAATTTTGGCATGTCCGAACGAGAGATTTCCATCGCGGATCATCGTCTGGATATCTGGATGTAACTCCAGTATTCTAAGGTGGTTAGATATCGATGTGCGATCCTGGCCCAACCGTTCCGCCGCCTGTGCGTGGGTGAGATGAAATCGTGTGATATAGGTCCGATAAGCTATGGCCTTGTCGAGAGGGTTGAGGTCTTCGCGATGAATATTTTCCACCAGTGCCCATTCGGTTTGTTGCTCCGGTGTTATCGCTTCTTTTACGATAGCCGGTATCTGACTCAAGCCAGCAGCCTTGGCGGCGGCGGTTCGCCGATGCCCGGCAATCAGCTCGTACCGATCTGCATCCTTCCGCTGCACGAGAATCGGTTCAAGCACCCCATGAGTCTTGATCGACTGAGCCAGCTCAGCGATGTCGGCGTCGGTAAACGGAGAGCGTGGCTGAGACGGATTGGGGGCAATCTGTTCGATCAGAATCTGATGGATTTGTCCTGGTCGATGGGGAGTAGGTGCGGAAGGCTCGGATGGCGGCGTGGGTGTTTGCTGCGTAATGAGTGCATTGAGCCCTTTCCCTAGTCGCGGTTTGGCAGCCATGGTGGTCCTCCGTATCGATCTTCAAGGTTATCACGTTGGCTGATACCGATGTCATTACACTGAGACACCTTCGAGACGCCGAACCGTATCGGCCAACCATTATGTTCCACGTGGAACATGGTGCGGCATGATTCAACGAATGTCAACTCCAATGGATGCGGATGTTGATGGTCCGTGCTCTTTACATTGCCGTGAAGGCCGCATGGCGCGGATATCTCAGAAGATATTTGACGCCAGACGCCCTGAGCGAACCGCAAAACATTTGGTATCTCTGGCAAACCTGCTGTAGGCGCGTATGGCGATTTCAGCTGTTTTGCTCGGCGGGAGTTTCAGCAGCAGGATTCAAACTGAGAGCGAGATTGCTACCCGCAGGTTCTGTTACACGTCACACGATGCGCATTGTTCCACGTGGAACATGTGAGCCCATACGTCATCCGCTTGAATCCTGGCGGACCCAACATCATCACGGCACCAACCATACCCGACTTAACCGCCCAAGCTCTTTCCACCCCAGACGCTGATAAAGACGATATGCCGAGGTGTTCGATTCATCCACCTGAAGCATGGGTATTTTCCCCTGCTGCCGAATCCGAAATGCCAAACCTTCCATCAGCGCTGTACCATATCCGTGCGCACGCATCTCCGGAAAAGTGTAAACGCCACCGATCTCGACATGGGTCGGCAAATCAATATCCAATTTCGCTACGGATGCGACTTGACCGTCGACCTCATAAACGAACATGTTACCCGCACGAATGCCATCAATAATATTCGCTTCAAAAAGGATGCCGCGTTCCTGCGAATAAAGCCTCCGCCACCGGTTAAGAGTCGCTTCGTCATCCGCACGGGCGGGCCGAACGTTCGCTTGCTCCGCGATCGTCGCCTTCTCATCTAAAACCATCACACAATTGGTCACCATCTTCGCCGGCTGCCGCCGCCGCACCAGATTAAGCATCCGTGGCAGCATGGTGTGAATCGTAGCAGAATCTCCCGTAATGAACTGCAATGGGGCGGGTGAGGCATCAGCATCAGTTATAGGACCTTTGTTCGCCTCGGTATTCCGCAGCAACCGTTCCCAACCTCCTAAATACATCGATAAATGCTCCGCCGCTACCGAATCAAGCGAAAACACCTCTGCGCGATGGGCATGGGGAACGTACAGCATCACTCCCCGGCACACCCCCCAGTCTGCCACCGGTGAATACGGTGCATCTTCCGGCAGCACGGCCAGGAGATGAAAATCAGGCTGCGTAAATTTGGATGCCTGCGGCAACCGCTCCCAGAAATGCCCCAGCAACTGCAACACCCCGCCACTGGCGCGGCTCATCCAATTCGCGGCAGCGGGCGCCTCGGCGAGCGCTATCCTCCGTACACACATTGATGTATTATTGCGTGCAGGCATATCCATGTCTAAATGTGTAAATACTCCATCACCCAACCCGTCGCCCCGGGCGCCAGCCACGGATTATAGCCTATTTCGCGCCCGCCTCCGGAACAAACGGTGTCGCAAACCGCGCATCGCTGGCCAAATCACCATGCCATGTCCTAATATACCCTCCGGAAGGAGCGGGGTTTTACAGAAGGCGGTCGATTCATGAACCGATCTCATTGCCGCGCCCGAAGTGCCGCGCCCGCCGACCATCACACGTATTGGCGAAGTATTATGATTGCGGGCGTCACCGCCGGTGGTCTGCTGGTTGGAGGCTGCAGTTTCTTTGACCTCGGCCATCCGAGCCTCAGGAGCCCGGATGCGTCTCTGAAAATCCCTGCCATCAAGCAGGCGGCCGCCACCCATGATGTTGCCGCCATCCCCACCTTGGTTCACGACCTGAACTCCACCGATCCAGCCGTCCGGTTTTATTCCTCCTACGCCCTGAAACGAATAACCGGTCGAGAGCTCGGCTATGAGTTTTATGCGCCCGAGACGCAGCGCCGGCTTGCCATTGAGCGATGGAATCAATGGGTTGCCACTCATCTTCATAAGCCGACATCATCAGCAGGTGGTCCGCCATGAAAAGACGCCGTCGATGTCGCGATTGTTCACTGGGTACCGCTCAGAATCTCGGTGAAGGGCGGGTTTTTTACCATCTGAGCCGCTCGATGACGCTGGCTCTGATCCCGGAACTCCGTGAGGAGATCATCGAACTCATCGCCCATTATCAGCCGAAACAACTGATCCTCGACCTTGAAACTCTGGATCGATTCGGAGGTGCGGGCCTTGCCGGGTTGGTGGAGACCATGCAGTTGCTTCCGCCAGGCGGTCGCCTTTATATCTTCCACCCGCCCAAGATGGCTCGCGGCATCATTCAGATCGGCCGCCTGGAGAATCTCTTCACCATCGTTGATGACATGCCGCCGGACGAAGCCCAGCAGTTGCTGCAGGGAGTCCGCATGAACTTTGAAAGCGGGCCGGAACCTGCGAAAGGCACCCATGCGACAAACCATTGAACTCATTGGAGAATTCGGAATCCTCCTCCGCGATTCGGTTGCCGCCATCGGACCATCGCTGTTTCGCGGCCGCGGAAGCCGCCTGAGCTGGCGCAATCTGTGGCTGCAGATGAACCGTATTGGCATCGACAGTCTGCCGATTGTGATCCTCGTGATGGCCAGCATTGGGGCCATTCTTGCGATGCAGATGGCACCGGAACTGGCGAAATTCGGCATGGTGCCGGTTACGGCCGAAGTGGTGGCATTGGCAACGTTCCGGGAAATGGGGCCGCTGGTTTCCGCCGTCGTTCTCACGGGTTTCGGCGGGTCCGCCATTGCGGCGGAAATCGGCACCATGGTGGTGGGGGAGGAAATCGAGGCCCTTGAGGCACACGCCATCGATCCGGTACGGTTTCTCGTCGTGCCGCGGCTGCTGGCGTGCATCGTCATGATGGTATGTCTGACTGTGGTGGGGGACTTGGCGGCCATCGCCGGCGGCATGCTGATAGGGGGGATGTTCCTGCATCTGAACCCCGTACAGTTTTATGAACATGCCGTGAAGCTTCTCACGGTCGGAGATTTTGTCACCGGGCTGATCAAGGCGGCGGTATTCGGGCTTGAGATCAGTATTATCGCCTGTTTTCTGGGGTTGAAGGTGCGCGGCGGGGCTCAGGGGGTGGGCATCAACACCAGCCGTACCGTGGTGATGACGATTGTGGCGCTGATCATCACCGACCTGTTTTTCACGACGATCTTCTTTTATCTCGGGGTTTGATGTTCCATGATCTCACCGCAACCCATGCCGCGCGAACCGATGATCGAACTCAAGGGCCTCCGTAAAAGTTTCGGAGACCAAGTGCTCTATGACGGTCTGGATCTCCAGGTCTTTCCCGGCGAGACGCTCGTGATCATGGGGGGCTCCGGTTCGGGAAAGTCCACCCTGCTGCGAATTCTCATGGGACATCTTCCCTACGACGAAGGCAGTGTCCTCATCCACTCGCATGAACTCCAGGATTTTTCCCGGCGTGAACTCAATGCCTGGCGACTGATTGTGGGCGTGCTTTTCCAGACCGGTGCGCTGTTCAATTCCATGTCGCTTCGGGAAAACCTCGCCCTGCCCGTGCGGGAGCATACCGATCTGCCCGAGGAACTGATTCAGATCATGATCAAGATATATCTGCAGCTCGTGGGTCTGCGCGAAAGCATCGACCGAATGCCCTCAGAACTCTCCGGGGGTATGAAAAAACGGGGCGGTTTGGCGCGAGCGCTGATGATGCAGCCGCGTATGCTGTTTTATGATGAGCCGACCGCCGGACTTGATCCCGTCAGCAGCGCCCAGATTGCGCAACTGATCCTCGATCTGAAGAAAAAAATGGATGTGACCAGTATCGTGATTACCCATGATATGAAAGCCGCCTTTGAGGTGGCTGATCGGATGGCTCTGCTTGCCGGGAAACGCTTCCATCTGATCGGTACACCGGAGGAATTTCGAACGTCCAAAGACCCGCTGGTTCGCCAGTTTGTCGACGGATTGCTGGAAGGGCCCCTGAGCCCGCAGTCGGACCAGCAGGCATATGAAGCAGATTTGTTACACAGAGATACGGATTGACAGGTGATCTATGGCTAAAAAACAGGGTGATGCGCTGCGTGCGGGCGTGTTTATGATACTGAGCCTGCTGGCGATAGTATTTGTTATTGTCGCGATCAAAGGCTTTGCGCGTGTCTTCATGCCGACGCAGACCGTTACGGCACGCTTCACACTCCGTGCCGACTTGGGCGGACTCAATCGCGGTGACAATGTCCGCATCGGTGGTTACACGGTCGGATCCGTTCAATCCATTAATATTAAATCGTCCCAGCCGCAACCCTGTATCGATGTCACCTTCACCATTCCCAAGCGATATGTCCTGCGTAAAGGGGTTTACCTCGCGGTGGGAGGCACCGTAACCGGAACAAGCTGGCTGAATTTCAGTTCGCTGGGTACCGGCTCTCCGATACCGGCCGGAACCGTCATCCCCGGCCATGCCGGCGGGCCGGCGAATGAACTGGCGCGAGCCTCGGCCATCATGCCGGCCGTTGCAGCGATCCTCCATCAAGTACGTACCACGACCCTTCCGAAGGTCAATACCGCCCTGACACAAATCGGCTCCGCCGCTCACTCGATTGATCTCGCGGCCACATCGGCCGATAAGACGCTTTCCTCCGTGCAGCCCCGGGTACCGGAAATCATTCATCATTACAATCGGTTCACCTCCAGCGTCGCCTACGCCATGAATCAGGCGGGCAAATTGATTCACTCCGGCCGCAAAACCGCTCTACCCGATATCAACGTCATCGCGGCCGATATTAAAACTTCCTTACCCGGCCTGCTGCAGCAGATTCACAGCAATCTGGCCGAACTGCATATCGCGCTGATTCACGCCTCCGGCGCCGCCCGGGACGCGCATCGGCTCCTGAGCCGCAACGGGCACCGGATCAATACCATGATCAAATCGCTTGCGACCGCATCGGCCAATCTCAAACTCTTCGCCATTGAAATTCATCAAAGCCCCTGGCGATTGCTGTACCGGCCCGGAAAGAACGAACAGGCCAATGTGCAGCTCTACGATGCGGTTCGTGAATTTAATGATGCCGCCCGCAATCTTTCCGATACATCTTACGAATTGCGTAAGCTGTTGAAGACCGGCGCCCATACGGCCGCCCAGAAAAAGATGGTTGCCGCCTATATGCAGATGCTTGATCGGAGTTTCAGTCATTTTCGCGCTGTGGAAAACAAATTCTGGGAGCTCGTCCGACAGTAAGCCGACCGGGGCTTTCGGCAACTCGGCCGACTTGGCCTTCGCATGACGACGGGTCACCGCTTATGGATTAACCGGCTCAGTGCAGCTTCGAGCTGATGTTCCGCGGCTTGCAACATACGGATCCGGGTGCGGAGTATTTTAATCTTCTCCGCCCGCGTGGGGGGATTCTTCACGGCAATGAGTCGATGCAACTCAAGCAAATGAACCATGCGCTGCACCGGCTCGGGAAGCGTTTTCAAATCCGACCGCGTGATGGTATAACGACGGCCGGCATAAATAATAGACAAATGTTGATAACCATAGACATCAATGTGACGGGTGAGTGTCATCGTGGGCATGGCCGCCAGAGGTGCCGCAGCCACGTTATGGTTTTCAACCATTTTTCGAGCGGCGATCATCATCCGAGGCTGACGGGGGGCACTTTCGCTCATCGGGTCTGCGGCAAGCCGCATAACGCGCAGATGCACACTGGCCAGATTCGGCCGCCGCTGCGAGCGTATCCGCATGGTGAGCATCTTGCCGTCCCGGATAACGCGCAGGTGGCAAACCTGAATTTTTCCGTCCACGCGACGGTTGGCCGCCGCTACCAGTTGCATGGGCGAGATCAGACGGCTGCCATTTACGTTGATGATAAGATCGCCCGGTACCAAACCGGCCTTGGCGGCCGGGCTTCCGTTCACCACCATCACCACCAGCATGCCTTGGCCGAGTTTTAATCCCAGAAGATGCTCAAAGACCGGCGGTATTTCCTCGAGGCCAACACCGATCCAGCGCGGATGGTGGTGCGACGTGGGCTGAACCGCCGCGGATGATGGCGGGGCCGCCTGTGCCCGGACTCCATATCCGAAGAGTCCCGCCGCCAGCAATGCCCCTGTAAGGAGACAGCGCCGCACCCATCGCCTCGGCTTGGGCGCCGAGCCTCCACCGCGCGAAATGGTACGCCGAATTGTACCTACCGAATCAAACATACCCCGCCTGATTAATAAATGGGCTGGCCCTTGGAATTCAAACTTTGTACTGGGTACGCCACGATGCGGTTGCCGCCACCGGGCACCAGCAGAACCCGACTTGCCGCGCGTCGGATGTTGTTACCATAATTCCCAATCAGTCCCCCGGGGGCACTGGCCCCGAGGTATTGCGACGGCGACCCGGGCAAAATCTGCAGTTGGCGGCGTTGAGTATGATCCGCGACGGTATTAACCGGCACCAGCGCACTCTGAGCCGCCTGCCCCGGCGGTTGCACCGCTGGTCCACCCTTATGCGGTGTCAGCAATTCCACCAGGCCGACCACCAGGAGTGCCATCGCCGCGATCCGCAATGCCGGATACCAGCGGACAATTCCGGGCTCAGCCTTGCGCGGCTCCTGAGTCGCCCGGGGCTGCGTCGCCCCCATTAAATCGCGTACCACCCGCCGCTCCACCTGCCGCTGCAGAAACCGCAGCGCCACCCGGCGCCATCCCGCTGGTTCCCGGTCCATCCGCTGCAGAAAAGCTCTCCGGCGATCATCATCAAGCTCATCATCCACCAAGGCGTCGAGTTCCGCCTCGTCCGACGGCATACCATCCCGTCGACCGTCGGAATCATGATTCGCATGCATCCAGGAAAACATAGGGCACACTCCTTACCGCTATTTAAGCTGCGGCGCAATCTCCCAAAACTTCTTCACACCCGCATACCATTGACGGCAACCTGTTTCACCGCTCGGGTCTATCACGCTGCAAACTGCTCCTGCAGAAGCGAACGCATCTTCTGCCGGGCCCGAAAGAGCCGCATTTCCACAACCGGCACGGTCACACCCAAACGCGACGCGATTTCCTTGTAGCTGCAGTCATCCACATGCTTCATGATGAGTAATTCCGCATCTCGCGTCGGCATCATCTGCAGTGCCCGCCGCAACATTGCGGCACGTTCACTGCTTAAAAGCACTTCGAGAGGGTCAGGACCGCCCAGCGAATCATGGCGGCCGTGGCGTATCGCCTGAACTTCGGCGGCCTGGGCAATTCGCTTGCGCGCCCGGCCCAGCGACCGCCGATGCATCAGTGCCGCCCGCACCGTGAGGCGATACAACCACGGCTTGGCCTTTTCCGGCGATTGCAACGTCGACCAGTTCCGCATGGCCGCCGCCGCCACTTCCTGCATCACATCGTCCGCTCCGTCGGTGGTACGAAGGCGCGCCACCGCCACCGCCTTGAGCCAATGGCCGTAAAGCGCCAGAGCTTCCAGCGGAGTACTCGGTACCACCGCTGCCGCATCCTGCCCCGCAGAGCCCATGACCATCCGACCTCCCTGAAAAAGCTGCCCATCGCATATGCCCGACGGCAGCGCCTTCTCCATATAGTTGCCGGCGCCGGCAACATCTTTCCCCCTACATTGGCTATTCGCCATTCCTGTCGCCGCTTCATCGGAAGGGCGAAAGCAAAATTTTGCCCCCGCATCATCATAATCGCGATAGTTGGCGGGAAGCTCCAACATTAAAACGGAAATTTTGCCCGGTGTTATCGGAAGTTGCGCTGATCGCGCATCAAGAAAAGCCCGCCGCCATAAACCTGCGGTTGCGCCAAGAGAACCCTATAATCCCTACGTCCGGCAATGTGCCGGGCTTGATATTGTGAGGATGTCTCGCTTTGCCCAGTCCATCAACCCAGCTTTTCACGCCCGACGCCGTCATGATCCCGTACGGTCCATCGCACATGATCGCCGATCACTATGGCCACCCCGCTCAGGAATACAGTTGCCTGATGCAACATGCGGGCATCATGGCCGCAACTCATCGGGGTGTTCTTCATATATCCGGAAAAGATCGGCTAAAGTTTCTGCACAGTCTGCTTACGCAGGACGTTGCCTCTTTGGCGCCCGGTGAGGTTCGCTACAGTTTTATGCTCAATGTAAAGGGCCGAATAATTGCGGATATGGTGCTCGTCGCGCTGGAAGATGCCCTTTATCTGGATATTGATGCCCGCTTGGCGGTCTCCCTGATGCAAACACTGGAGCGGTATCTGTTTTCAGATGATGTGACGATTCTTGACGTATCCAGCCGACTCCGGCGGTTATCCGTCATCGGCCCGGAAGCCGCTGCCGTGCTTGCCATGGCTCTACCCGGCATTCATTTACCGGCAGACGGTAAAGCCCTGCCATGCCCGCAGGTGAATGGATGGACGTATCGGCGAGATCTGCTCGGAGTGCCGCAATGGGAATTGGCGATCGCCGATCCATTCGCCACCGAAGTCCGGCAGCGACTCGTGACTACCGCCGGAGGGGCGCAGTTGGGATGGTCGGCTTTTAACATCGCCCGCACGGTCGCCGGAACGCCTTGGTACGGCATCGACATCACCGATCAGCATCTCCCCATGGAGACCGGTCCGGCATATTTCCGGGCTGTGCATCTGAGCAAAGGGTGTTACGTGGGGCAGGAAGTGGTGGCACGGATGCACTCCCATAAAACCGTCGCACGTGCCTTGATGGGGATGGAAATCTCCAGCACCGAAACCCCTGCCGCCGAGGCACCGATTTACGACGGCCAGCAGATTGTCGGCCATATCACCAGTGCCGTCCCCTCGCCGATCCGCCCCGGTACCATTGCGGCCATGGGATATGTCAAAAAATCTTACGCAACGGGCGGCCGCCAGTTATCGGTTCAGGTCGGCGCGCAGCGACCGCCGCTGGTGCTCCACCCGTTATCATCACAGGAGTTAATGAAATAACGATGACGCCGGAAGAATCTGATACACCATTTCGCATACTCGATGTCTGCCCCTGCAGTTTCGATCATGCCGATATGCGCAGGCTTATCAGCGGAATCTGCTCAGCCACCGTGCAGCAGGTACGCACCGGGGCCGAGGCGCTGGAGAAGCTCAAAACGCAATCCTATCAGCTCGTCCTCATCAACCGCACGCTCGACGGCCCGATGGATGGACTGAGTCTTCTCGCGGCGATCCGGGCAAAAGCCTCCCCGCCCCCCGCGATGCTCATCAGCAACTACCCCGACGCCCAGGCAAAGGCCCGCCAGCTTGGCGCTCTGCCCGGCTTCGGCCGAGCACAGATGGACGCGGCCCTGCCGATTGAACTTTTGCGCCGGGCGCTGGGCCTTGAAACGAGTGATGCCGTCACCCCCTGACGGAAATGCGACCAGAATGGTGATGCGACGCGGCTAATATGGAAAATTCCGATACAATATGTCAGGAGTGCTGAACATGGAATCAACGGCCAGTGTGCCACATTTACAATCTCAACTGCTGCGGCTCGGGCACAGCCCCGACCCCGATGATGCCTTCATGTTTTACGGCCTGGCCACGGGCAAGCTGCCCAGCGGTCGTTATCATTTCGAGCATATCCTGCAGGATATCCAGACGCTTAACGAGCGGGCCACTCGCGGTGAACTCGAAATCACCGCCGTAAGCCTGCACGCCTATCCGTATATTCGCGATCGATATGCTCTGATGGCCTGCGGATGTTCCATGGGCGACGATTACGGGCCGATGGTGGTGGCCAAACGCCGGATGGATGTTGAGGAATTAAAAAAAGTTCGCATCGCGATTCCGGGCAAGCTGACCACGGCGTTTCTCACCCTGCAACTTCTCCTGGGCAAAGACCTCGATACGGTTGTGGTGCCGTTTGATCAGATTCTGGATTATGTTCAACGCGGCGCTGCCGATGCGGGCCTGATTATTCATGAAGGGCAGTTGACGTATCAGAACAACGGCCTTGTCTGCTGCGTGGATTTGGGCGCCTGGTGGCTGAAGAAAACGGGTTTGCCGCTTCCACTGGGCGTCAATGTCATCCGGCGTGATCTGGGGGACGAGGTGATGCGGGAAGTAACCGCCATCCTCAAAGCCAGCATCGCCTATTCCCTCGAACATCGCGATGCCGCCATTCGGCACGCCCTGCAGTATGCACGGGACATGAACACTCAGTTGGCGGATCGATTTGTGGGGATGTATGTCAACCACTGGACGCTCGATTTCGGCCCGCGCGGCCGCGAGGCGGTCAGGGCGATTCTTGATGCCGGAAGCCGTGCAGGACTGGTTCCGGCCTGTGAGACGGTGGAATTTATCGGTTAATCGCCGCCGGGCGATATAGTATCCGGTGTGGAGCAGGAAGCTTTTTATGCCGCGAGATTATTATCAGGTATTAGGTGTCAGTCGGTCTGCATCGCAGGACGAGATTAAGGCCGCTTATCGTAAACTGGTGCGGAAGTACCATCCGGATGTCAATAAAACGGATGCGTCCGCTGCCGCCAAATTCAAGGAAGTGCAGGAGGCGTATGATATCCTCTCGGATGCGAAGAAACGGGAAAATTTCGACCGCTTCGGCCGCGTGGATATACCTGAAACACCCCCCGGCGCCCGTACTTATCGCAATGCCACCGGCAGCACCGGCGGTTTTCGAAATAATCCCGGCTGGCAGACTCACACGACCAACGATTACGGATCGGGTATTGACGTGGATTTAAACGACATCTTCGAAAAATTTGCCGGCTTTACCCGGGGATCGCGTGGGGCCGCATCCCGGCGGCAATCCACCGACGTCCCCCCGCCCCCCAGTTACGACATCAATCATGAAGTTACCCTGAGTTTCCAGCAGGCTGCCCGCGGCACCAAACTCTCGCTTCAACTCGTCGGCGTTGGAGGACGAAAACCGGAAACACTGGAAGTTACCATCCCGCCGGGCGTGCATGAAGGATCCAAGATTCGCCTCAAGGGGCGCGGCCAGGTTTCTCCCTACGGCGGCCGCGGCGATCTGATCATTATCACGCATGTCGACCCCCACCCCTACTTCACCCGCGACGGCGATGATGTCCTGCTGGATCTGCCGGTCTCACTCCATGAAGCCATTCATGGCGCATCGATTCAAGTCCCGACCTTGGACGGCCCGGTTACGGTGAAAGTGCCGCCCGGAGTCAACACCAATAAAAAATTACGTATCAAGGGACGCGGGTTTCACCATACCGGCAAACCGGCCGGCGACCAGCTCTGCCGCATCCTGCTGATGCTTCCGGATGAGCTCTCTGATCCCGCCAGCAGGGCGTTGGAGGCGTGGTCCGCGGAACATTCCTATAACGCGAGGAAAGGTGCGCCGTGGGTGGATTAGCGGATATTTCGATCGCAGGAGCTGCGCACCTGATCGCGGCGGTTACCACCGCGCCGGCTCCGCATACCCGCCCCCCCGGATTACTCTACGCCATCATCTTTTTCATCGTCGGCACAACGCTCGTCACGGCGCTGGCCCTTTTTCTCATTCGCCGTTGGATTTTCGGCTACCCGACCCATCGCAAATCCAAGCCGCTGGTGGACGCCTGGGCTCTGGCGGGCAAGCGTCTGAAAGTGGATGACGACCCGGATGACCAGCAGTACCCGCCCAAGGAATAACCCCCAATCCGATCTGGGCGGGCCGAATCCTTGCCGAGATTTCTGCGTCCCCTGCGGTGAAAATCACTACTCCATTGTGTGTGCATTGCAGAGAATATCTGCATATAAAGTTGAACTGTGCCGAAAATCCTGCGTAACATCAATTGGGGATACCGTGGGAGGCTGCGGGGTTACAGCGCAGAGATCGCTGGCGACGTGGGGCGTAAAGTTGTTGGAGGGATCAGTAATTGGACTTTCCACCCAAGGAGTTTAGCGGTGAGATTTTACTTTTCATTTTTCCAGCCGCCACGCGTTCTGCGTTGTGCAGCCGTTGCCTTGAGCGCTCTTGCCCTGTGCACTGCCGCCTACGCCAATAGTTTCGGTTCCCTTTCCTCCTCCGTGCAGATGGCTCGAGATGCCAAAACGGCTAAGATCACGCCGCATCCCGGCGCTCAAATTCCGCTGAACCTGAAATTTATCAATTCGCACGGCAAAACCGTCCGTCTGGCCCAATATTTCCACAGCGGCCGACCGGTGATTCTTGATCTGATCAACTATCAATGCTGGGGCGTCTGCGGCTTTGTGCAGACCGGCGTACTGAAAGATATTCCAAAACTCTCGGCTCACCTTGGAACGGGCTACGACATCGTCACCGTGAGTTTCAACCCCACCGATACCGTCCAAGGGGCGGCAGATAAAAAGTCGGGCTATGTTGCCCTTGCCCCCAAACAATATCGCCGGGCCATCGAAAGACATTGGCACTTTCTCGTCGAAGGAAAGAACTCCACCAACAGCGCCCAACTCGCCAAGGTGATCGGATTTCACTACGTCTGGGATCCCGCTATCCACATGTATGATCACGAGGCCGCCATTTATGTTCTGACACCCAGGGGGAAAATCGCCAATTATTTTTTCGGTATCCATTACGTGCCAACAGATTTGAATCTGGCGCTGGTGCACGCCGGGGATGATCGGATTACCAATGTATTCGATCAAATCCTGCTGCTTTGCACGCAATTTAATCCGAACACCGGTAAATACACCCCGGTTGCCCTGCGGGTGATGACGCTGGCGGGTGTGGCCATTGTCATCGGCCTCTGTTCGATGTTTTTCGCCCTGTTCTGGTGGGAACGCAAACACCGCCAATCCGTCGCACAACAACCGCCGCAACCACAACCTTGATCAGGCCTTGACTCTCCGCAGCGCAAAGGCCAATATCTCCATCGGCTATGTTCGGCGTCATCGCGTCCTTCAAGGTACCGGCCGGGCAACGACTGATAGGGGCATCCATATGGGTGGAAAAACGTCATCGGCAACATCCGCACCAGCGAAAACCTCCGCGCGCGGAGCCAATAAAAAAGAGCGGCGCGAAAAGCAGCCCCCGAAACTCCATCCCCATATCGCTCCAGACGACATGCCCCTGAAGCATTGGCAGATCATGCTGCGGCGGCAATTTGCCGCCAATCAGCCGTTTCAGATGACCAATGTCGGCGGCCGCGAAGTATTATCAGATTATGAAGTCACCAATCCCGCCACCAAGCGAAGTTATCGCGTTGCCATACGCGGGCGACTGCCGGGTGATAATTTCTGCTCATGCCCCGATTTTGCCACCAATGAGTTGGGCACCTGCAAACATGTCGAATTTGTGCTCCACCGGCTCCATCAGCAACCGGGTGCTGATGAGGCGTTCGCCCGCGGGTACGAGGGTCCCTATTCCTCGGTCTATCTCCGATACGGAGCGCAGCGCACTGTTCGTTTTCGACCGGCCCCCACCTGCCCGCCGAAGCTGCTCAACCTGGCGAATGATTATTTCGACGCCCGGCGAGTGCTCAAGCCCGACGCATTTGCGCGGTTCGACGAGTTCATTTCCCAAACCGCCGGACTGGAACACGATCTGCGGCTCTACCCCGACGCGCTGGAATTTATTGCCAGCGTCAACGACGCCAGCCGCCGGGAGGAAATTATCGATACCGCCTTCCCCAGAGGCATTGACAGCCCCGCATTCAATAAGTTGCTGAAAGTCCCGCTCTATCCCTACCAGCGGCAGGGAGCTTTGTTTGCCGCCCGCGCAGGGCGGTGTCTGATCGGGGATGAAATGGGACTGGGGAAAACCGTACAGGCTATTGCGGCAGCCGAAATCATGGCCGGCCATCTCGGTGTTCGCAAGGTGCTGGTGGTTTGCCCGACATCACTCAAACACCAGTGGAAATTGGAGGTGGAAAAATTCTCCAATCGCACCGCGCAGGTGATCACCGGCCTGCGTCCCGGTCGAGAGAGCGGCTATGCGGCCGAGAGTTTCTACAAAATCACCAATTATGACGTCATTCGTCGCGATCTCGACCTGATCGACAACTGGTCGCCGGACTTGGTCATCCTCGATGAAGCTCAGCGGATCAAGAACTGGAATACACTCGCGGCGCGCGCGGTAAAGCAACTCAAATCAACCTACGCCATTGTGCTTACCGGCACACCGCTTGAAAACCGCCTGGAGGAGCTTCTTTCCGTCGTACAGTTTATCGATATGTACCGCTTCGGCCCCACCTATCAATTTCTCCATCGGCATCAGCTTCGCGATGACCAGACCGGGCGCGTCCTCGGCTACCAGCATCTCGACGCCATCGGCCGCACTCTTGCCCCCCTATTGCTCCGGCGCAAAAAAGACACTGTGCTCAAGGAACTTCCAGAACGCATCGACAAAACGTTTTTTGTGCCGATGACCCCCGAGCAGGCACGACTGCACGAAGAGAATCGCGAACTGGTGGCGCGAATCGCAAGCAAGTGGCGTCAAACCCGGTTTCTGACGGAAATTGAACGCCGAAAGCTGATGATCGGCCTTCAGAACATGCGGATGAGCTGCGACAGCACCTGGCTGGTGGACCACGCTACGGATTTCGGGTCCAAGGCGGATGAACTTCTCACCCTGCTGGACGAATGCCTTGAGACGCCGGGCCAGAAAGTTGTCATCTTCAGCCAGTGGCTGAGGATGCACGAACTCATCGAACGCCGCCTCGGCAAACGGCCGTGGAAGTATGTATTATTTCATGGCGGTGTTCCGGGCGACCAACGCGGCGCGCAGGTGAGCCGATTCCGGGACGATCCCGATTGCCGATTGTTTCTCTCCACCGACGCCGGCGGCGTGGGGCTTAATCTCCAACATGCCGCGTCCATCGTCGTCAATATGGACCTCCCATGGAACCCCGCTGTGCTGGAACAGCGAATCGGCCGCGTCCACCGCATGGGCCAGCGGCACCCCGTCCGTGTTGTTAATTTTGTCTCCCGCGGAACCATTGAAGAGGGGATGCTTTCAGTATTGAAATTCAAAAAATCTCTCTTTGCCGGCGCACTCGACGGAGAGATGACCAGCGTGATGCGCTCCAAATCCAATCTCAAGCAGATGATTGAAACGTTCGAGAAAGTCACCGCCAACACCGATCTGCAGCGCGACCATCTCGAACCCTCCGATGCCGCCGTCTCTTCGCCCGAGCCCCCGCACGCGGCCGATTCCTCCGATCCCGCCACTTCATCCGATTCCTCAACTCAAGGCGCCCCTGCAAAGTCTTCTGTTGATGAGGGTGATGCCGCGCTCTCTGAGCCAGACGACGATGCGGGATCCGTAAACCACGGCTCGATCGCCGCGCACGACCATCACCAAAAGCTTGAGGCGCTGCTGCAAGTCGGCCTTAATTTGCTTCAGCAATTGGCCGGGCAGGGGCGTCAGGATCGCCCAGCCGATGCGCCGGGTCTGCGGTCCACTCCGGCTTCCGTACCTACCCCCCGCATCGAGCGGGACGCCGCGACCGGCGAATCCTATATGCGGATACCGATCAAACCCGATACGCTTGATCGTGCGCTCAAGGCGTTGAGTTCCATCCTCGGGCCATAAAGCGTGCGATCAGCGCCGTCCCTTTACTCATCCGGCATTCGTCCCCAATCATGCCCGAGTGGATCGAAAAAGATTCCGCTCACGCTTTCTGCCTCCACGCATGTCTGCAGGTTGGCGCCGCTGTTTTCCGCCCCTCATCGGGGCTTCCGCTTCAACTGCGATTCCAGATTCTGAATCATCTCCTCAATGGCGGCGATGTGCCGCGGTGAAATGCGTGTAACTTCCTTCTTTGGCAGATCATTATTCAGGCGAACGGCCAGTTTCAGTTCGGCGATCCGCTCCGGCAGCGTCAGGCCGCTTGCAGGCGTCATCGCCAGCGGAATCCGCACGCGGGCGTCGGCGGTGTTCAGATGCAGCAGCCGCAGGGTAACAGCGCGTGGATTTTCACCCAGCTCCTCCATCACACTTATTTTTCTTTCCAGCCACGCCTGCGATCGCCGATCATACGCCAATATATGATTCACATCGGCCAGTGCATGATGCATCCGCCCACCGCTGATGTCGAGCCGATAATCCTGCGCCCAGGCCATCGTGTCCCAGGCGAGCCGGCCGGTCACCATGGGCGTAATCACACCCAACGCCACCGCCAACGATGCGGCCGCAAGCCCGCCGCCCCACGCCCGTGCCGCAACAGTCCCCCGCCTCTCTATCCCGCCGTTGCCGCCCGTCCCGCCGCTCTCTTCCGCGGGAGCCGGAGAATCCTGCGGTTGGGCCATCCCCAATACCGCCCAGAACAGCATTGCGACGCTGCCGGTGACCAGCGCCAGATTGATCTGATCGTACAGCAGCATACCGCCCGCTCCGACGGCCAATGCGATTTCAATCTTTCGCCGATATTCCGGCGTCATGCACGAGAGAAGCTGGCACACCACCGCCAGAGCGATGATCGCAATGGCCGCATAGAGAATGGACAGTTCCAGAATATACGGTATCGCCTTGCCCGCCCCCACCATCCGGTTCAGATCATCGCACATCCACCAGACGGCGACAAAGCCGACAATCAACAGGATCGGCGGCGTACGACTGCCGACCTGTTCCCTGGCTGGCGGACGGAATATCAGGTAAAACGCCAATCCCAGCAGCAATGTGAAAATAATAGCCGCCGGTACGCCCAGTTCCGAGGCGATGCGCACCAGCACATTGTGCGGATCCTTCACATCCTCCGGCGCACTGGGCCATTTGTACCGCGTGTAGTAATAGCCGAAATTATTAAGCCCCACGCCGTGCCAGAGATGATGAATGATGATCCCCGCCGCGCCGTTCCAGTATTGCCATCGAAACAGGAGGTCTTTCGTCGGCAGGCCGTGGCGCACAATGCCGCAGGCGATCAGCGCAACTGCCCCCACCACGGCGATCATCACCAGCCCCGCGAAAAGCCGATAGCGGAGGCGTGCGATCTCCGGCGAGAGTGCCAAACCGACCACCATGGCGCTGATGCACAATCCCGTTGCCGCTATTGAACCTTTGCTGCGCGTAAAGTACAACACCAGCCCCAACCCAACAAGTACCACTGCACTCCACACGCACCCGATGATGATGGTGGTCTGAGCCGCATCCGCCGCCGATTCCCGCCCGCCGCGAAGCCGGGACGCTTTGCTCACTTCAATTCGGTCTGCCGCCGGTTTCCGCCACCACCACCACCAAGCGAGCGAAAGCATCAGACTCAGCAAAACCAGCGGAATCAGCGCCTCGCCAAACTGGTCATTATCCGACCCGAACCCCGTAACTTCCCGGCTCTTGAGTCGCGAGATGAAAAGCCGTACCGCCGAACTGCCCGGTCGGATGCCGATATTCGCCAGCCAGCGGTTCGGATGGCGGGTGAATTGTGTCACCGTCTGCGGTATTTCAACGTAATGCTGATACAGCCCCTTGAACGCCAGCACCGCCCCGAGAGATGCCAGCACACTGATGGCCAGGGCTCGGCGGTTGGGCGTGGTGCAAAGCAGCGCAATCGTCCAGCCGGCAAACAAATTCATGGAAAAATCACACGCCCCCACCAGCGCCGCAAAATGGTTGGCGGCCGGAATCGAATCGGCAAACGCCAAAGCCGACAGGGCGGTTATCCCAGAGAGCGACACCCATTGCCACCATCGCCGTGGTGTTTCCACCAACAGTCCGATCCCCGCACACAACAGCACCATCGCTGCGGCGCAGGTCACTTCCACCGCTGGCGGCAGGCCGGAGAGCTGCGTCGAAAGCGTGCCGATAAATCCGTCATCAATCCCCTCGTTGAGGGTCATTCGGCAGCAGAGCACCAGCAGAAGCACCAGCAGGGCGGCACGGGCCAGATAGGTTCGCGTTGACGTGTTCATTGGGTATGTTCTCCCACCCGCTCCAGCACCGCGATGATGATCAGAATCGCAAGCGTCTGCAGGCCCACGAGAATCGCAGCGGTGCTGCTGACCAGGGCCAGCAGGGGGGCGGAGAGTCCGCACGCCAGCGACGCGGCGTAGATCACCATGACGGCCCCCTTTTTGCTGAACCCGTGCCGCGTGAGCCGATGTGAAAAATGGTTGGTGTCCCCCTGCATCGGACTGCGCCCTCGCCGCAGCCGTACAATCGATACCACCAGCAGATCATAAATCGGAATGGCGGTGACAATCAGCGGCATCAGCAGCGTGTACCATCGCCCCTGGCCGGCGTAAAACGTGGTGCGGATGGTCAGCGCCCCGAGAAAAAAGCCAAGCACCATGCTTCCCCCGTCCCCCATGAAGATGCTCGCCGGCGGAAAGTTAAACACCAAAAATCCGCCGGCCGCACCGATATACAGCAGCAGCAGACCGGCAATAAAATATTGATGGTGGATCAGGGCCGCCACCAAGAACATCGCGGCGCAGATGATCGCCACGCCCGCCGAGAGCCCGTCCATGTTGTCCATAAAGTTAAAGGCGTTGGTCAGCAGAACAATCCACAGCACACTGATCAGAGCCGAGAGCCAGAATCCGCCGGGTACCATCTGATCCAGCATGGTCAGGATGCGAAATCCGCCCGGTTCAACCATTTCCCCCACGCCCACCAGCAGACCCGCACAAATGAGCTGCCCCAGCAGTTTCGGCACCGCCGAAAGCGTCAGCTTGTCATCCAGAAGCCCCAGCAGATGGATCCCCAGCGTCGCAAGAAACAGGATCAGCATCAGCGGCCGGTCAAAGAGCACGCCGGGGATATATTTAATAATCGACGGCGGCAGCATATGCCGCACTCCATGCACCTGCAGGAGAAACGTGCCCGCATAGCCGATGATCATCGGCAGGCCGATGGCCCAGAAAATGGCGATGCCGCCGCTGCGGGCGATCGGCGTATCATGCACTTTCCGGTGGCCGGGCATGTCGATCAGGCCAAGGTGGCCGGACACCCGTCGCACCAGCGCCGTGCCGATGAGGCTCAGCGCAAAGGCTGCCGCCAGAACCAGTGCGCCGATCTCAATCAATTCAGCTTCCCTTCATTTCATCCGGCTCAGCGGCCGCCGGGCTGTCCAACTTTTCGGTATTGGGTATCGCCATGGTCAGCTGCAGCTGGCGGAAATAATACTGCCGACTCTGCGTGAAGAATTGAATCGCGGTGGGGGTCTTATGGTCCGCATACGTCCACGACGAAAATCCCCATCCCGCCGCCGTCCAGTGCAGCGTCACCTCCGCGTAAATTCCCTGCTCAAGGTAAATGCGGTGACCATGATCCTTGGTTGATGCCAGCACCACCTTGCTGCGGGTGACATACCCCGGATCAATATTCACGGGTCGTGGCACGCCGGAACCCAACTGCCGGGCCAGCAGAATTTCAGACATATTCGTCTCGAGCTTGCACCGGGCGAGTTGATCCGGCGCAAAGAGCGTGCTGAACCGCACCCATTGCCGCAGCAGTTTAGGCCCCATCTCGGGTGTGTAATATTCGGTGAAGTTAAATTCGATCGGCTCGGTCGCATGATGGATCGGGCCGTACCACTGAGAAAGTTCATGGCGGGCGGCAGCAAGTTGATCGGTGCTGCCGGCAAGTAACCCGCAGAATCTCAAGACCGGTAAGTGGGGGCCGGGAATCGCCATGCAAACACCCCAGATAAGCCAATATCTAAAGCCAACCGGACGCGGTCGAAATTCGCGGCAAGTCATGGTTCCCGCGCCAGCCGAGTGGCAAACTGCCGCCCGATCATGCGTTACGGAAACCTTTGCCCGTCGAGCCGCAAGCTTGGGAGTTTAATCGGATATGCACTCCAGTTCAAAAAAACGCATAACTGCCCGCGCCGTGGCCATCCGAATCAAGGGGGTAAATATCCGCTGAATCCGGCAATATCGCTTATTCTTATTTACGAAAATATGGGTCTGGTTCCGCTTTTTCCCACGTTTCGACCAAATATCGCGCAAAAACCGAATGTTTCCACAGTTGATACTTATATGTATAGAAAACAATCTACATCTTGCAACTATTCTTAACTCGAATCGTTTGACACATTGGAAGCTTCGCAGATCAGCCTATGCAGGCTGGCGGGCTTCAAAAAGGGTATGCGATTATCGCCACGCCCAGTCAAATTTTTTGGAGGTTACCATGAACGCTCTCCTGTCCACCATCGCAGCCAAAACCACCGGCTACAAAATGCTCCTTGCCGGGGCGGTAGCCGCATCCGCTTTGGCCATCGGATCAACCGCCCACGCCGCTATCCGTGTGGGATTTGGTTTCAATTTTGGCCTGCCCGTTGTGGTGTCCGCCCCGGTTTATACGCCTCCGCCGGTCTATTACCAGCCGGCACCGGTCTACGCACCCGCCCCGGCCTACCCGCAGCCCGCGTATACAGCCCCGGTTTACGCGCCGCCCGTTTACACCCCGGCACCCGTTTACACGGCCCCCGCGTATTGTCCGCCACCGGCACCCGTGTTTCGGCCGGCTTATCAGCCGATCTTCCGGCCCATCTATCGGCCCGTGTTCAGACCGGCTTTTCACCCCATCTTCCACCCGTTCTTTCGTGGCGGATGGCATGGCAACCGGTGGAACGGTGATCGTGGCTTCAATCAATGGCACGGCGGTAGAGGCGGCCAGCATTGGGGCGATCGGGACGGCGGCCATGGATTTCGTGGCGGCTGGGGACACCACTGATCACCACCCCATTCTGCAGCGATAAGTAAACCGGGCACGGACGCCCAAAATCCGGACGGGGATGCAAACCATCCCCGTCCTTTTTTTATTTTCCTTTTCCATCGCAGCCAACCCTTGGGCTCTCCGGAAAGTTCAACACCGATGCCACGCAATTCCGTCCGCTGCTGGTACGCCCACTTGCCGCCAAGCTCAAAGTTCCTATCATCGTCTGCTGGTTTCTGTGCGCCGGATTCCTTCTTCAAGAGGTGGTTGTTCATCCATGCAGCGATACGTTACTCCCATTGTCCTTGCCGTCGTCCTGATGGCCACCATCATCGTCGCCGTTCAGGCCCACCAGAAAGTCGCCCATGAAATGACGCGGCAAAAGCACATCGACGCCTTCGATTCCTACATGAAGGTGGTCCCAAAATTCATCCACAACCATAAACCGTACCGATCCGCCCGTTTCCCGCTTCCCCCGTTTGCCATGCTTTTTGTCGCACCTTTCACGCTTCTTTCGCGTCCTGACGCTCAAGCCGCCTGGGTTCTCTGTAAACCCTTCTTTTTCATTCCAATCTTTTTCCTCACGTGGTCCATCATCAAAAGATCCGGGGGTTCGCTTGAACCCGCTGCCATTGCCCTGATCATCGCCGGCTGGTTTTTTCCCGTCATCGGCGACATGCAGGAAGGGCAGATGAATCTGCTCATGCTGCTGCCGCTGGCTTTGGGGCTCTGGTTTGCCCAGGACTCCAAAGTCCGCAATCAGATCCTCGCCGGTCTTTTCGTCGCCGCCGCCATCTGTATCAAAGTCACGCCGCTGGCATTTCTCGCTTATTTTCTATTTCGCCGGCGCTGGATTCTTTCCGCGTTCATTTTCATCGGCGGGGTGCTTTGGCTTTTTGTCGTGCCCGGGATATTTTTCGGCTTCGGCCAGAACATGCTCTGGATGCATCAATGGACCAATATCATGATCACACCGTATATCCTGCACGACACCATTAAATTTCCCAACGGAGAATCGATCCCGGAGCTGGTCCTGCGGTTCTTTTCCCATGAGCCGGCCTGGAAAACGTTTTCTCACGGCCACCTCGTCCTGCACTATGTCAACATTGCCTCCATTCCCCCTGCCACGGCCCACATGATCGCCCGAGTCATTCTTCTGATCATCGCGATCGCCGGAATCATCTGGGCCCGCCGATCGGTGAAGGATTTTCACTGCCGCCGCTACCCGCTGGAGATTGCGTGCATCGGTGCGTTCATGCTTTGGGCGTCGGAACGGACATGGGTTCCGCATTATGTCACCCTGATTTTTGCACTCATGGCGGTGGGGATGATCGCCTGCGATTCGCTGGCCACCCTTCGCAGCCGCAAGATAGCGTGGTGGTCGCTGCTGGCGGTGGCGCTGCTGATGCCGTTCACATCGGAATTGGCGAGAATCTTCGGTCCCAACGGTCGGCATTACACCGATTGTGCGGATGTGGTGATCTGGTGTTCATTTATTCTTGTTGGGGCGATATTGGCGGCGAAGTTCAATCCACCCGGCGCCTATGCCGCTCCCGATGCAGTGCCCGCCCCCGCGGCCGCCACGCCGTCAGCGGTATGAGCGTTGTCTGCAAGCCGCGCAAGGGTTTCGTGTCCGCGGACGGAACGGGAACCGGAGCGAGGACAAACTTCGCTGGAAAATGATTTCAGCGGCTGGCCAAGGCCGGCTTAGCCCGACTTTCGCACTTTGTGTCTGATTTCCGGAATTTTTAAGATTTTTTTGGCCTTGGTTGCACGATAATGCGGTTTTGGCCTGTAAAACCCCTGTGGTGAAGACCTACCCTCTTTTTTTAATTGAC
>JAKAVA010000057.1 GCA_021827645.1 Planctomycetota bacterium | reverse complement strand
ACTGCCAGTTGTTGTTGACCAACGATTCCGGGCCGAATTTGAGATGAATCCCGCCGATCTGCAGGGTTTCGCTTTTTTTGGTGGAAATGTTCACCTTCAGGGCCTTGAGATCCATCGCCCCGGTGATCGGAATATATCCTTTTAATATTTTAATCCTGCGGCCGGGATGTTTGGGGTATTGCAGGTTCAAGGAGCAGTTCGCCACCGCCCCCATGAACTGCCCGCCGTAATAGTTGTTCATATTCGGCGTCACCAGCGACTGGCCTTTGGAATCGACCGCCTCCGTTACAGCGATGGGCTGCATCTGCACGTTACCGATATGCGTCGGCAGCATGAGCATATCCATCTGCAGGGTGAAATTGACACTTCGCCCTCCATGGGGCTGGGTATAGTTGAGGATTCGCTGATAGGTGGCGTTTTGGAGGCTTACGGCAAAAGCGCCGGAAAAAGAAGTGTACGGTCCGATGGTATTTTGCCCCTGTTGAAAAGGAATTCCCGCCTGGTTGTTGATATATCCGAAGGCTGGGGAGATATTGGTTTTTGCGGCCAGCAGGGCGATGACCCGCCAGAACGGGGCATTTTTTACGTCCAGAGAAACCGCGGCGTTTGAGCTGGCATTCCAGAAATTGGCGGTGGTTCCCGCTTGGCGGCAAACATCCATGATGGCGGTGGTGGCAGGAACATTTTTAAGCTTAAGCGTGATAAGCGGCCCGCGCATGATATCTTCCGTGGCAATCTTCCGGAGATCTCGCCGCAGGAGATGCCGCATTTCCAGTGTGGTCAGACCGTTCAAGGCCTTCTTCAAATAAGGCACAACGGGGTCGCCCATCAGAAGCAACTCCTTCGCCGCCTTCTTCCGAACGGTGTAGCGGGTACTGAGCAACGCATGAATATCGGCTTTCACGCGGGCTGGGTTCAGGGGGAGTAGACCGGGGTAGCTCAGCTTCTGGGCCGGATGGGTGGCAGGAGCGGCATGACCGGGTGGCCCCGCGGGGATCATGGGGCCCCCGGGCTGGAAACCATTTCCCAGAATCACCATTCGCGCCTGGGCTGCAGCCGCACTGGCTGTGAAAATGCCCAGCGCTGCCAGAATTAAGCCGTTACGAGATGCCACCATTCACCCCCTGATCACAACGATGTTGAATCCTTCCCGTTGTGTACCTTGAACTCTACGCCCATCGCCGCACGCTTGCAAGAGACACCTGTTTGATCAGCTTCCGGGGCCGAGGCGATCGGGAGACTTCAGGGGCCGGCGGCATTGCGGCGGAAATCCTACCCAGTGCGCCAATCTCGCCGCCTGTTTTGCACTTCGATTGCTGCATCCCGCGAGCTATTTTGCCGCATGAGGAAGTATCAGTGGCAGTTTCAACCACGCCAATCCGATGTCGCGCTTCATGTTGCTGGCATACGAGTTGGGGAACTTCCGATCCGCCTGGCCGTCGTACATCACGGCGAGTCGATCGCCTACCTTCCATACGGAAGGTAAGCCGATGATATAGGGAGACCACCTGCAATTATGATGGTCGAGCACGATGGCCTTATGGGCCGAATTCCACCGGGTAAGATGGTGGCTCCAATAGACCCAGATGGCGCCGGTATATTCCAATCCACGCCGCAGGCTGATATGGTCGGTAAATAAAAACCAGGTTTTGTTGGACGGTTGGTAGTACAGCGAGGTGTTTTCAATCTGCTCGCGCGGGGGAAGAATGGGTTTGGGATCGATCGTCCAGGTGCCGGCCAGGTTTCGCGTGCGGGCGATGCCGATGGTGCGATAGATCGGGGTTCCCGTTGAGGCACTGAAAAACATGAGGTATTGCCCGTGGTAGGGGATAATCTGCCCCGGACTTGCCGTTGCGGAATAATAGGTATGCGGAGTGGGCTTGAAAGGGATTACGTTTTTGAGTTTGATCCATGGACCGGTGGGAGATCGACTCCATGCGGTGAACGTCTGGTACGGAAATGCCGGGATGAAATCCGGAGCGGGAGTGGTATGCGGCGTGCCGAGATAGAACATGTACCACTTTTTTCCATCGCGGAATGTGGTGCCGTACGAGGCGGAGGCTGAATCCCCCGAGCCGGGTGGCCCAAACGAGAGGACGGGACCGTGCGGCGTCCAATGAAGCAGGTTTTTACTGGTGGCCAGGCACGCCAGCCATCCTTGGGGCCCCGCACCATCGTAATTCATGTAATACGTATGCTTGAAACGCCACAACCACACATCCCGCGCCCCCAAATAATCACAGCGGTTGGGTCCTGAACCGTATCGATAAACAATTCCGGCATCTTTTGCGTAGAGACGATATTTTGCAGTGGGGCGGCCATCCGCATACGGTGGTGTGGGGTGAGAGGCCGGTACAATTTGGCTGCCGCCGGAGACATCCCGCATGCCTGCAGATGACGATGCGTAAAGCGCACGGCACCCGGTGGCGAGCAACGTAAGCATGAGAACCGGCAGCGCGAGCCAACGGACAGATAATCCGGTTGATTTACAGTTGGATCGATTGCGCACTGGAAAATTTTGAATCATCGACGGGTCACCTTTTACGCACGGCACAAAACTTCACACCCATAGCAGGTATGATACGGCGGGGGGCGGCTCCATCCAATAAAACTCAAGACGGTCGCCACCAGCTATGGGCGCGCTACGCCTGCAGGCCCGCGGGGCATTGGGCGTCTGTCATGAATGGAGAAACTTTTTTTAGATGAGAGGTTTGATGCGGGAATCGGAGGCCGTCGTCCCGACGGAGGGCCCGGGCGCACCATGGAGGAGCGCCCGGGCGATGTACCGTCGATGAATTATTTATTCATGAGCAATTGAACCATGGCCTTGCCCATCGCCAGGCCGACATTCATGTAGGTCTGGCTGTTGTGGTTGTAGTGGCCGTTGCCCGTGCCCCCCAGTGAGTACGGATGCGTGTAGACCGTCGCCACATTCCCCCTGAAGTCGGGGTTCACCGCCGGATTGGACACGGCAAGCTGCGCGTTGAGGATGGCGCGTTCGGTCCCCTTCATTTTGCCTTTCACCGCTTCACCAAGCGTCCCGAGCACAAACGGCGCCTTTGGGGCATGAAGCGTTTTACGCAGCGCGTGAATATAGGCGGTAAGATTCTTTTCATAATGGGCGGCGTAACCCGGGTTCTCGAGGTCTTTTTCCCCCTGCCAGAAGAAGAATCCGCAGATTTTGTAGCGGGCGGCACCGGGATAGTACTTCGACAGGTTCGCCAGAACATACTCCTCGAATTTGGTGTCCATGTCGTATTCCTTGCCTGCATACCATTTGACTTTCTTGCGATCCGCCTTGGGTGTTCCCTTGATCCACATCTGGGTTGACTGGCCGTAGGCTGCGTATTCCCATGTCTTCCCATGTATGGTATAGAACTCATTCTTGCTGCCCGGTGGGAGGAGGTCCCAGCCGATACTCCGGTTGCCGTTGCAGCTTTTCAGGATCAGAATCGGTCCATGAACCGCCTTGCTTAACTCGTGCGCGATGCCGAATTCCGGGCCGATAAATCGATGTTTCGCGACCGTCATCCACTGGTTGTACCAAGTATTCATCATGCCTTTGGGCAGTTTTTCATGTAGCGAATGGGTACGCCAGTATGCATCCCACTGCTTTTTGGTGTAGCCGGCTTTTCGGCCGGAGATGACCTGCACATACCGAATGCGGTGGCTCACGGCCCAATGGCCGGACTTATTCAGCAGGAACGGATAAAGATGTTCCTTATGGACGGCCCGGAGAAGTGAGCCCCTAAATGACATTGGCCCCACGCGCCCAACTCCGACCATGTTGGACTGACCCGTGAGGATAAACACCTTCACGGTTTGATTGACGGGCGCGACATCCCGGTGCGAGCGAGCGACGGCTTGATGGGCCATCGCCAGCGAACCGGCCATCATGAGGGCCACGCCGATGCGTTGAAGCATTTTCACAATTATTTCCTTTCCTGTTGGGAAAAACCCGGAGACACGAACAACACGCGCTGCCCTGAAACTCCTCCGGAATCGTGAGTATAACGTTCTGCCTTGATCGTGCAAACAAATAATTTGGCGATTGAGCGGCGCGGCGGCCCGGCGTGAGATGCGATTTTGCCCAGCTTGAGTGTTCTGTTAATGGAATATCACGGATCCATCCGGGGTTGTCTTGGCGCTGGAGTCGCCGACAACGAGGCGATACCGGCCCGGCGGAACGATCCATTGATCTTTTTTCGTATCATAGCACGCGAAACTCCGCCACTTCAGGCTCATGTGCACGATTCGGCTTTCGCCGGGCGCCAGATTCACCCGCTGAAATCCCTCCAGCTTCTGCACCACCCGCACGATCTTGCCGGCCGGCGGCTTGACATAAAGCTGCACCACATCGGCACCGGCGCGCCGGCCGATATTGGTGATACGGGCCAGTGCCATCACCTGCTTGCCATGTCCATGGCCGATCGCCGTTACCCCGAGGCCTTTGATGGCAAAGCGTGTGTAGGAGAGTCCATAACCGAATGGAAACGCCGGCGTAATGTGATGTTGATTAAACCAGCGATATCCGATGAAAATCCCCTCGGCGAAATGCACCTCGGGATGTTGGCCCAGAATATCATGGCCCGGAAAATGCCCGTAAGCGGGTTCCTCCTTGCGGCTCCAACTGAAAGTTACCGGCAGGTGGCCGCTCGGGTTAAGCCTGCCGAATATGATATCTGCAATGGCCTGATTCCCATTTTCTCCGGGATACCATGCGTCGATAAAGGCATCGACATGCTGGATCCATGGCTTAAGCCCCACTGGCCCGCCGCAGTCCAGCACCACCACGGTATGCGGGTTCAACTTACCGACATCGCGCAGGTATTCGCCCTGCAGGCTGGGCAGATTGAAACTGCGGTCGAGGTCTTCATGTTCGATTCGCGGGCCGAAACCGACGCCGGCCACCACCAGATTGGCCCGGCGAATCAGTGCCTGCTCCGCATGCGTGAGCAGCGGATGATTCATCAGCCGTACGCCCATTTTCAGCACGCCTGCGGGGACGGGTGCGAGCGGCGAAAGGGGTGTGACCGAGAGATCAATTTCAATGTGATATTTCCTGCCGGCCACAAGGTGATAGCTGTTGAGAAAAGGCTCAAGAGGGCGGGGCCGCCATTGTTCAATGGTTTTGTATTTATTGATATAAACATAGGCGCCGCTGGTGCAGAAGAATTTCAGCATGTAATTGCCGGTAACGGTCGGACGGATGGTGGTGCGGAAGACGCCACTGAACCCCAGCCACCCCTGAAGCCCGGCCGGTCCACCCGCGGGCCAATGAAAATCAACCGTATCGAGCGATCCGCGCACCGCCGGCTTGGAAGCCCCCGGAGCGGTGAGCTGATAGCGGCAACCGTGCCCGCCGCCTTTGCGGTAAAGAAACGTGTTCTGCCACGCCTTGCCCGAGGCATCAAGATAAGGGACGTCCACCACGCGGGCACCGCCGGCATCGGCGCGGACGGCATCGAGCAGACTCACCGGACCGGCAATCGGAATCACATAGGAACTGCCGCCGCCACCGGTGACCGCCGGCGTCGCCGTCGGCCCGACCACCACGATCAGGCTGCCCGGCGCGGGCGTCGGTTGCGGCAGAAAATTGGATTGATTTTTTAATAAGACGGCACCCTCCGCCTCCTCTTTCCACGCCTCGCGGGCGGATAGGGGGTTGTTGAGCGGAATACAGGCGAGTTTCTGCGGGCGGTTGAGAAAGCCCATCGCAACATCCATCCGCAGGATGCGCCGCACATGCGTGTTGATCACGCTCATCGTCACCTTGCCGCTTTTAAGCACCCGCCGGATATTCCGCAGGGAATAGTGGATCGGCTTGTGCATTTCCAGGTCCATGCCGGCCAGCAGCGGCCCGAGTGTGGAATGCGATGCATCCCAGTCCGACATCAGCACGCCTTTGAACCCCCAGTGCCGGCGAAGCATGTCGGTGAGTAAAAATGTATTGGCGGTGCAGTACTCCCCGTTGACCTTGTTGTAGGCCGCCATCAGGCTCCAGACATGTCCCCGGCGCACCGCCGCCCGGAACGGTGGAAGATAAATTTCCTCCAGGGCCCGCCGCCCGATGATGCAGTTGAGGTTGGACCGATCCGTTTCCTCCTCGTTTCCGACAAAATGCTTGGCGCACGCCGCCACCTGCTGCGATTGCACGCCCCTGATCCATGGCACCGCCATCTGGGCGGTCAAATACGGGTCTTCACCCATGTATTCAAAATTTCGTCCGTCCTGCGGCACACGCATGACATTCATGCCCGGGCCGAAGATCAGATTGATGCCGCGGGCCCGGCAATCACTGCCCAGCGCGCGGCCCACGCGATAGGCAAGTTTCCGATTCCACGTCGCCGCCAGGGTTTCGGTGGACGGATAGGCGGTCGAGGCACCGAATCGCCGCACGCCCACGGACGCATCGGACATCACCAGCGTCGGGATTCCCAGACGTATGACGCCGGGAACATCCAGCACGTCTTCAAACGCCATCATGCGGACTTTGTCAGCCAGCGTCATCTGCGCCAGCAGATGATCGACGGTGGCATGGATCTGCCGCTGCGAAAGGCCCGTCGGACTGTACATTCCTGCATCGGCCGTCTGGTGTTGCGCAGCCGATGCACAACCGGCGAGAAGCGCTAACATCAGCACGCCACCGCAAAGGGCGGCCCATATCGGTGAAAGGTATCTCGTTATGACGATGCTTTTCATCAGATGGAAAATCCTCTACCAGAAGTTCTGTCCGCCGCAGTGCCAGTCAGCAGTGGCAGATTAGCGAATAAGGCAGATTGAACAAGGCTGGTGTGCATCTTCACCGGTTCGACCGTTACTCCTGCCGCTGAACGGCTGATACTTCCACCGTGATGGTGGATGCCGCAGCAGAGTAGCTTTTCCCCGCTCCAACCGCAGGTCATGCAGATCAGCCGGAAGTCTTTCCGCGCTCGGGCGCCATGTTGCCCCGGAGTTCACGAGCAGACCGGGCCGGTGGAACCGTGACATTCAAGCTGTGTCGGCAGCGTGCGGCGTACGGCGCTATTCTGCAACTCCCGACCCTTCTGGGAAAACAGGAGAGTCAGAGACTCAAATGCCATCCTCCCCAGTTCGCGGGCGTCCTGGCAGATTGCGGTCATCGTCGGATTAACCATAAATCGCAGTTCCGCATCATCAAATCCGATGATGGAGAGATCACGGGGAATATGCCATCCGATATTCTGTGCCTCCATCATGGCGCCGATGGCGGGCAGCGGATCGGCAAAAAACAGCGCGGTGGGGCGGTCCGGCATGGCGGCAAGACGCCGGATTAACTGGATACCCCCTTCGCGCTTCGCCGGTATCCGGAATATCAGACGATCATCCACCTTCAAACCGCGGGTGGTCATCGCTTCCTGATATCCGGCGATGCGATCGAGATGGTCGGAGTCGTCCACCTGATTGACGACAATAGCAATTTTTTCATGCTTGAGATCGATGAGATGATGGACCGCATCGCGGCTGCTGTTCAGGGAGTCGCTGCGCACAAAGCTGATGCCGTCACGGTCAAAGGATTCTCCGACGACCACGCATGGAAATCCCTCTTCGGCAATCTGAATACAGAGGTCCTTGGCCGCCGTCGTGGTACGCAATACCGCCCCGCGAATGCCCTTGCGGCGGAACATATGCGAAAAGGTTTCGCGGGGATGCACAGCACGCTTCACATCCAGAATCAGGAGATCAAAGCCCCCGGCTTCCATGCGATCGGTGAGTCCCTCCATCAGGGCGGCATCAAACGGAGATCCGATGCTGCGGTCGCCCGCGTAGGCAAATGCGATATTCATGGTTTCACGTCGCCCTATGGTGGGAACATACTGGAGTTTGTTCGCGGCGTTGAGAACGCGTTGGCGAACTTCTGCGGCTACGAGAGGATTATTGTTCAGCGCCCGCGAAACGGTCGCTGGTGAAAGTTTCAACTCCTTGGCGAGATCTCGAATAGAAGCCATGGTTTCTGCCTCATTTCTGCAATAAACAGTTAGCGAAACTGTTCCAGCACCAACTACGCTAGCAAAAATATGCAGGGGAGTCAAGCCCGATGATGTAAAAAATAGCCTCATTTAGTTATCGGCAACATGACGAAGAGTCTGACAGATGGATTGGCTAATTTGTTTTTGCGAATATTCGATTAGAATCAGAATAAGTTGAATCGGAAATTCCCCTTTGGACGTGGGACTTATCCATTCGGGCGTTATACTGTCAGGTGTGGGGGTGAGGTGAAGTGGAAAACCACGGAGGTGTTCAATGAAACGTCGCATTCAAGATTCCCCCATTCTCCTGCTCGCGGCGATGGCTGCTCTGGCGGCCGGGCCTCTCTACGCACAGGTCTATGTGCAAAATGGAACTGCTCAGGACGCCAACAACCTCGTCGGTAGCGGAGGCAGCAATAATCCCATTCAGGGCTATGTGCCGAGCAATCCGAACATCTACGGCCTGCAGAATTCCGGCGCTGCCTATAACCCCGCCGGGATGCCGCAGTTTTCCAGGGTGGTACCGGTGCCCCTTCCCGGTGGCGGCACCACCTATGCGCAGATTCCCGTCATCGGAGCGTCGTCGTTTCGCTCGTCGAATTTTTCACCGTCTCAGGCGCGGCTCAGCAGTGTCAATGCGGTCAGCCAAGGGGTATCAAGCATTGCGGTGAACAATGCGATTAATGCGGCTGTCAATCCCAATCAAGGTTACGCCGCCCAGATTGGTGCGGGCCTTGGGGTGAGCACGTCCCTGACCGGCATCGGTGCAACGCAGGTGAATTCTCCCATCAGCGCCAATGGGCAGGGATTGTCATTTTTTAATTCCAATGTCAGCCTTCCCACCAACCCGCAGGCGTATGCCGGGATGGCGACCGGAAGTTCCGGTGAAATTAATCCGCTCTTCGGTTTACGTCCGATGAACGGAGCGCTCATGCCCGGACAGATGAATAAATCGGCCCGAAACGGTGAGAGAAAATCATATTCGACCATGAAGGTCCACGGCATGGTCACCTCCACCCGCGACATGGGACTGGCGTCCAGCAGGCCGAAGAATAACGCACTGAACCAACGGCATCAGGGGTTGGTCGGCTACGCTCCGCGCAAGCACGTGCCGTCCGGTGATTATTATCAGCGGCTCCTGACGGAACTCAGCAGCGGGCGCAGGTCCACGATCGTCGCTCCGGGTATCGGAGGCAGGCCCGCGATGACCAATACCACGCTGGCGCCGGAAAACTCCAGACAGGCCCAGCAACTCATGATTGACCCTATTACGGGTCTTCCGATCGCACCGATCACAGCCAAACGCACGGTGGGCCAGGCGCCGAATACGGCCAACACACCGGGAACCGGGGCGGCAGGCTATCCCGCCGTGAACTCTCCTGCTGCGGCACGGAACTGGCTCTCGCCAACGGTCACCCGGAAACTCAAGGCGGGCCGGAAGGTCTCGCCGCTTTCCAATCTCGCCGGGCCGACGCCCAACGCGTTTAACCGATACATGAAGCGCGGGCAGATTGATCTGAAGCAGGGGCGTTATATCGCGGCGCTGTACCGCTTTAATTCCGCTTTGATCGTTCACCCGGGCAATGAACTCGCCCGCCTTGCACGCGCCAATACGGAACTCATGGGCGGAATGTATGCCAGCGCCTACGCCGATTTCAAGACGGCCTTTGTGCATCATCCGGAACTCACGTCGCTGAGGTACAACTTCAGGAAAATGCTGCCGCGGCATGCCGTCCGGGATGCCCAGCGACAACTGAAACGCATGGTGCCCGATCAGAGCAATGCGGCGGCTTTTCTGCTGGCCTATACCTATTACCAGACCGGGCATGAAAACAAGCTCCGATCGCTTCTTTCCCTGTGGAGTTCATGGGGTACCGGCAGCCTCTGGCCGTCGATATTAAATAAAGCATGGCTGACGGGTCATGGCAGGCATTGAGGCGGCGCAAAGGATACCGGAATTGACCACGACCGAGTTGACAATCTCCGCTGACGGCAGCGCGGCGATGCCTGCGCCACCGGCCGGCCAGCCCGCGGACAGTGAAATTGCGGATCTGGTTTCGCTCAAAGAGGCGTCGCTGACGGATTTTCTGGACGTTGATACGCTCCAGGATATTCAGGACTCTCTGGCGAGCGTGGCCCAGGTATCCGCCTGCATTCGCGATGCCCGCGGTCAGCCCCTCACGCAGCCGACCGTCAGTGATCGATTTCAGGCTCGCTCGGCCGCCATTGCGGCCGCCCAACGCGATCGGGGGCCGGATTCTCTGAACCAGCCTTTTTCAGCGCCGATTATGGTCGCGGGTATGCGCCTCGGCAGTATCAGTATGGAGCCTCATCTTCACCATCGCATTGATGCGGCGCGGGCGGATGAACTCTCCACCCGGTTCAACATCAAGCCGGCGCACGCGCAGGAACTGCTTGAACTCTGCGCATCGGAAGCGGCACTGCAGCGCTCGGCCGGTATTCAGTTTCTGCAGTTGCTGGCCAGCGCCATTTCCCGGCTCTGCGAACAGGAGATGCAGCTTCGGCGGAGAATTGTTGAATTATCAACACTCTTCCACATTTCCACCATCACCGCCGAGGCTCGTGGTCTGGCTCAGACGCTGGATCGTGTGACGCAGAGTGTCGCACAGGCCATGGGGGCCAAGGCCTGCTCGCTTCGGCTGCTTGATGATCAGCGCGATGAGCTGGTGATCAAAAGTGTCTATAACCTCTCGGATGCGTATCTCAGGAAAGGGCCGATCCTGGTTGACAAAAGCGGCGTCGACCGCGAGGCCCTTGCCGGTAAGGTGGTTCAGATTGTCGATATGACCACCGATCCGAGAATCGCCTATCCCGAAGATGCCCGTCGGGAGGGAATTGCCTCCGTCCTGTGCACCTCCCTGTCGTATCAGGGGCACCCCATCGGTGTGATCCGGGTTTACACCGCCACCCCCAAAACCTTTACGTCCTTTGAAGTACGTCTGCTTCAGTCCATCGCCAATCAGGCTGCGGCTGCCATTGAAAACGCCCGTCTCCAGGAAGAGGCGATCGAAAAAGTCAGACTGCAGCGGCAGGTGCAGATTGCCGCCGAAGTTCAGCGGCGCATGATTCCCGGCCGCGCACCGTCCATCAGGGGGTTTGATATTGCGGCGCTGTATGTGCCCTGCTTTGAACTCGGCGGTGATTTCTATGATTTCATCGAATTCGGCCCCCAGTCGCTGGGGATCGCGGTGGCCGATATCGTCGGCAAGGGGTTGCCGGCGTCCATTCTGATGGCCTCGGCGCGGGCGTCTATCCGTGCGTATGCCAGCGATATTTATGATCTCGACGAAGTCATCAGCCGCGTTAATAAAGCCATTGTGGCCGATACGCAGAGCGGCGAATTTGTCACCCTCTGGTACGGGACATTGGAATTAAAATCCCGGCGCTTGACCTATGCTGTCGCCGGCCACGATCCGGCGCTGCTGCTGCGCGATGGAACCATTCGTGAATTGGGCTCCGGCGGCATGGTACTCGGCATCGATCCGAATGAGAAATACGGCAAGCACATCCTCGATATTAAAAAGGGGGATTGCATTCTCATTTACACCGACGGCCTCACCGATGCGATGAATTTCAATGGGGAATCGTTCGGTCGGACGCGGCTGCGGGAAGCCTATCTGCGCTTCGCTGATCTGCCCGCCGAACAGATATGTCGCCAGCTTGTGTGGGAAACCCGCCGGTTTGTCGGGCTCAACAGCCGCGTGGACGATACAACACTCGTCGTCATCAAGGCCGTTGAGTGAATTTTGCCCCGCAGCGATCCCCACTCCTGCGGTAAAAACCGCAGTTTCCAGGCCGGCATCCGCTCTAAAGGTGGTGCGCATCGGCATTATGCAGAATATGTCCAGCAATTCCCATTCCCCAAGCGCAACCAATACCTTGGTCATCACGGGCCCCAATGGTAGCACCAGCCCGGTGGAGACCGTTGCGGGTACCAATGGTGTTCCCAGCATGTACTTTTTTGACATGACTGGCATAACCGCCGGGGATCAGTTTACGATCACGAGCAAAACCTCGGCCTCTGGTGCTCCCGGAATTATTGGCCCCGTCTCCTTTGACATTTCAAGCGTTCCGGAACCGACCAGCTTGGGCCTCTTCGCCGTCGGCGGGCTGGCCTTGCTGATGATGAAGCGAAAGCACAAGTCGCTGATGTAATCGCTGCCAGGGTACTGGCATAAATTTGAGACTCCGAAGGCTGCGAGAAATCGCAGCCTTTTTCATTTCGCCTGTTAACCCGGATTATTCACGGTCATCGCGGCAGTGCTGAGATATGCATGGTTGTATATACATCGGTGGCATGGCTGCAGGTTTTTTACGGTTGTGGGCAGAAGGCCCCCTTACCCCCATTGGCCGATCGGGT
>JAKAVA010000095.1 GCA_021827645.1 Planctomycetota bacterium | reverse complement strand
TGGCGTGAATGATCTTGGCCGCAACCGCATCCCTTACCTTGGGCTTTCGTCCGCGTCCGGGGGCGTCCTGAGCAATGCCCGCCAGTCCCTGCTTGGCGTAACGATTCCGCCAGCGTCCCACCAATTGTCGGCTCACCCCAACGGCCTCGGCGATGTCCTGGTTGTCCCGGCCCAAAGCGGCCGCCAGCACGATCTGCGCCCGTTGCATCAGCCGCACGGGCGTACTGCGTCCCCGCGCCCAGCGTTCGAGCGTCTCTCGATCTGTTTCGGTTACGGTAATGGTTGGAGCTACACGCATCGGTGTTATCCTCGCTTTCTACGAGGTAACACGCAACACCCCATGATAAGTTACAATGATTTTAATTCACTACACTAGCACAATCACGAGGATTAAAACCCGGTGCGAATTGACGGATCGCCCGCGCGTCCGCGGGGCGGCAGCGGCAGTACGCTGCTCAATGGTGGAACTGATAAATTGAAGTCCGGTAAGCACACCGCTCTGGAACTGACCCGAACGAAACAAAGCCAGCATTAACCGACTGGCGCGGGCTTGGCTACTGCGGGAGAACACGCTATTAAGGGCGCTTCTGCCGCCGCGTATTATCAGGTATCCCGGCTTCCTGCAAATAATGATCACCACGCCGTTAACATGTTCGGATCGTCCGATTTTTCCGGCCCATTGGTAAAACAAGTGGTGCATGGATGCGTGAGGAAACGCTTGATTGATGTCCGCGGGGATACCGGCAAATGTCTCCACCCATATTGTTTTTCCCGTCTTGGCATGCATACGGGCAATGATCTGATTGGCGCGAACCACCGTGCTGGGGGAAAACATGTGTGCCGTGTCGATAATCTGTGCCGACGCCTTCGCACTCAAACTCAGCGGCAAAACAATTCCAACCAGCAGGGTTAACGCGGCAAGCAGCGGACCGGACGAGCGCCCGCGTAGACGAACATCGTGTCCGATCGATTTCGTTATTTTATCATCCGACATGGTATCCCCTTGAAACATTTTACGCTCCGTCCAAAGGGCGCTAATGAAATTCCATTCATCGGCGCCTCATGCTTACCGTTTTACCGCCGCGGTGTTACCGGTTCATCATGACGAAGGCAGTTTGGCCAGCGGATCATATCGCTGCGCAATGGGCATGCGGCGACCGAACCCAAAAGCTCGCGACGTAACCTTGAGCCCCGGCGGCATCTGCTTACGTTTGTATTCGTTCATGTCCACCAGACGCACCGTTTTCTCCACGATCCCCTTGTCGAACCCCTGAGCCGTGATGTCCCAAATCGATTGTTCTTCCTCAACATATTTTCGCAGGATCGCGTCGAGTTGATCGTACGGCGGAAGCGAATCCTGATCCGTCTGATTCGGACGCAGCTCAGCACTCGGAGGCTTGGTAAAAGTATTTTCGGGTATTGGGGGCCGAGAGTCCACCTTGATTGCGTGACCATTGATCCAGCGGCCCAGTTCATAGACCATCGTCTTGGGCACATCACTGATCACGGCCAGTCCCCCGCACATATCGCCATAGAGCGTGCAATAGCCGGTGGCAAGCTCACTTTTATTACCGGTTGTCAAAAGGAGATGACCAAATTTATTGGAAAGGGCCATGAGGATATTGCCGCGAATGCGGGCCTGCATATTTTCTTCCGCGAGTCCTGATGCCGTATCTCTGAAAAGCGGCTTTAATGTCTCCTCCAATCCGCGATGAGCTGACTCGATCGGAAGCGATTCATAACGTATCTTCAGGGCGTCGGCCAGCAGGCCAGCATCGCCACGACTGTGCTCACTGCTGTATCGTGACGGCATCGACACGCCCAGCACCTGATCGGGGCCCAGAGCGGCTGAAGCCAAACACGCCACCACAGCCGAATCAATACCGCCGGAAAGGCCCAGCACCGCCGATTTAAACCCACACTTGGATGCGTAGTCTCGGATGCCAAGAACAAGCGCCCGGTAAAGCGTCTCCATTTCGGGGGGCTCTTCCGCCATCACCACCGAGGCTGACTGCGGCGTTACCCCCGGAGACGGCAGATCGAATACGACCAAATCCGGGACAAATGCGGCTGCACGCGCCAATATATTTCCATCCGCATCCATCGCCACCGAATTACCGTCGAAAATCAATTCATCATTGGCGCCAACCTGATTCACATACACAATTGGTAATTTCCAACGGCGGGCCTGATGGGCAATGAGTTTTCGACGAAGCAGATTCTTCCCAAGTACAAAAGGAGATGCACTGATGTTCACCAGTACCTGCGCCCCGGCGTGAGCCATCTCCCGGATGGGATCAAAATGGTAGATCGGCCGTGGAAAAATCTCCTCATCGTTCCACAAGTCTTCACAGATGGATAGGCCAATGACCTGATGGTCAATCCTGACAGTTTCCACCCTCGGACCCGGCTCAAAATAACGGGTTTCATCAAAAACATCGTATGTCGGCAGTAGACTTTTATAGGCACGCGACAAAATTTCTCCATCCCGCACTGCTGCAGCTGCATTAAAAAGACTTCGTCCGACCGGGGCAGGATTGGCGTCCGCAAAACCGATAAGGGTTGTAATCCCACGGCTGTGACGGGCAATATACTTCACCGCCTCGTGCATGTGCAGCAACACTGCGGGTTTGAGCAGCAGATCTCGCGGCGGATAGCCAAGTACGGAGAGTTCCGGGGTGATAACCAATTGAGCCCCACGATCGCGAGCTTCGGAAATTGACTTACAGATTTTTTCCGCGTTGCCGACGATATCACCTACGGTCGGATTGATTTGTGCAATGGCGATACGCATTCACATCTCCTGTCAGGGTATTTTAGGTGAATTGCCGCGGCATTGCCTGGCGCCGGTCCGACCGAGCTGGCTATTGATTCGCGCAATGCAACCGAACAGCCCCAATATGCCCGCCAAAACCTTGTGCCAATGTCAGACTCGCCGATTCCCGCGGAAGCGAATCACCCATAAGAGTCATCTGATGCCGGTGACACATCGCCGACAAAACCAATCCCACCAGCCCGGAGGCCCCCAGGGAGTGCCCCAGAAATCGCTTGTGGGAAAAAACATACCGCGGCTTGATCTCGGCAATCGCAGATAATTCGTATGCGTCGTGTCGGGTACCGGTTGCATGGGCATGGACAAAATCGATCGACGTGCCGGCAGCCAGATACCTGATCCCTTTCCGAAGTGATCTCGCAGCGGGGTCAGTTGCCAGTAAATCAGTTGCATCCCCCCCAAGCCACGTCTTCTCAAGCCTGATAGCTCCCGATTTGGGCCTTTCGAGGATCACCGCCGCCGCCGCTTCGGTGATAAAAAATCCCTTTCCGGCCGGATCAAACGGCCGACATTCGCTGAGCCCTCGCTCATCACGCGGCGCCAGAATTCCCAGACGCGCAAAGCTGGAATCGAAAAGCGGATGGATGGATGAATCGGCGGCAACGACAATGGCCCGCCGATGCCGCCCCGCTTGCACTGCCTGATGCGCCCGATAGACTGCCGTGAGCGATCCCGCGCAGGCAGCGACGGAAGTATGAGCGATGTCCGTTGTACCGAGAAGCCGTTGCAGGTAGCTGCTCACAGCACCAGGGCCGAGTGCAATCTGTTCGGCTGCTATCGTCCCGACGTTCATTGGATTTTTCAGTGCGCTAAGCAACGTCAAAATAGGGCCTTTACTGGTAGCGACGAACAATGCGTCGTCGCTGGAGAGTCGGGGTTGATCGGTCTGTGCGAGTGCATCGGCCGCTGCAAGCAGAGCGATCTTGATCACGCGATCAAAATCCTGTGTTTCCGGACTCTCAGGAAAGCGGTCCTTGATCGCCTCTTCAACGTCGGGAATCAGCATGCTTCGGTTTAAGGTCGCTCCGTCAAAAGCCATTTTTCGCCAGTTATCTTCCGGTGTATTTCCAAGAGGCGTAAGCAGCGCAGATGCCGTTATCTCGGAGAAAGCGTCGGCGCTATCGGCACCTGCATCTGGCGTTACGCCCCCACTGGCCTTCATGCGACGGATCCGATTAGCGAACCCGCATATTCGCAGCAGGCGACAGGCTCTGCAGATGGCGAATGGGCGCTTGCGGATCCACACGAAATGTCGTTTGCAGGGATACTGGAATTAAGCCAACGGCGTATAGGATTTTCATGGCGAAGGTGGTATCTGCGCCGTAAGATCTGTACCAAGTATGCCGCCGCCATCTGCCGAAAGCTCAACTCCATGCCGTTGCGAACCCTCGATTACCAGACAAGATTTTCAGGTTTTCAACGCCCCAGCGGCCTTTTCGGCGTCCAGCTCATATTCTGCTTCATGATAGATGGGGATTTGATACCGACCGGTATGTGTCACCCGTGCAATGCGCGGATGATCGCTGGAAGGTTTTACCGGGCCGTCAGAATAGCTTTGCCAACTGAGCCCCAAATCACGAACCATCTGATGATCCGTCTCAGGACTGCGACCGTACGTGGTAAGATAATTACCGATCATGGTGCTGTCGGCACCTGCAAAAAATATCCAGCTCTGCAAATCGCGCAGGCACACCTCACGTCCGCCGGCCACCTTCAGTTCCACCGTTGGATTAATAAACCGACAGATGCTGATGATTTTCAGACATTCCATCGGAGGTAATTTGGGTTGATTCTCCAGCGGCGTTCCGGCAATCGCGTTGAGAAAATTGACCGGCATCACATCGACGCCGATATCCCGAAGCGTGAAGACCATATCGAAGCGGTCGTCCCAGGTTTCGCCCATGCCGAAGATTCCGCCCGAACATAGCGAGAGACCGGCCGCCTTGGCATTTTGCAGTGTTTTAAGACGCTCAGAATAAGGGTGTGTTGAAACGATCTGCGGATAGAATCGCTCACTGGTTTCAAGGTTATGATTAACGCGGCGAACACCGGATTGGTGCAGGAATTCCGCTGTCTGCGGGGTCAGGGCCCCAAGCGTTGCACAGGCACGGGTCTTGCCTTCGGACGCGATTTTGCCCAGCAGTGGACCAAGCCAGCTTTCCATTTCCGCCCGTGTCGGGCCGCGACCGCTGTTGACAATACCAAAACTGTCGGCCCCGACGCGGTGGGCATGCTCGGCAGAGGCGATGATCTGCTCGTCGGTAAGGAAGGACTGCCCCTGCACGGCGGTTTGATAATGCGATGACTGAGCGCAGAATTTGCAATCCTCTGAGCACCCGCCGACCTTGGCGGCAACAATCGCACAGAACCGCACATCACGTCCCTTGAATCGGATGCGGATTTTATTGGCCCAATAAAACAGGTCGTAAATGTCATCACCGCCGACGGCCTGCAGTTCGCGTGCCTCCCGGCGCGTTATTAATTCGCCGCCAAGCACTCTTTGGGCTATCTCTGAAACCGATTCAAGCACGTTTCTTTTCCCTTTTACTCATGCAATGGCCAAAAGCCAAGTCCAGCGGCATCGTCGTCACGGTTGATGAGGTCTATGCAGGCTTGGATTGAGGTTAAATGCGTTGATAAGATCGATACGCCGTCCATCGAGGCGATACATCAGCAGAAGGCCGTCGCGGCAGTCCACAATATTGAGCACGTCCGCCTGTCCAACCATCGATGACGATGTAATGAGTTGGAAATCAGTAGACGAATCCAATACATCGGCCCGCGATGTTTTCGGTGCGACTCCGAGCGCCAGCAGACAGGCCAAGATGATGGCAGTGGTGGTCAATAAAGCTATGAACAAGTTTGTCTTTTTCATAATATTCCTTTGGATTCTGATTCGTAAGCATGAGTGTACAAGTCGATAAAAGTCCACGCCGTAACATCAACGGAGATGGGCTTTCACGCGTGTGATATCGTTTTTGACACTACGTGTAAACGCAAATTGAGCCATGTTGGGCGCATTACCAGGCGTTTCAAGCGCCGTGAGCAAACCATTATCAGAGTTATAGAACCAGAGAACCATATTATTACCGGAGCGACCCGCGACGGTGAGCGGTCGGACTCCCTGCAGATTGACCGCCGCACGGGCCGCCGGGGCGCCAAACTGCGCGCGTGCAACAAGGCCACCGATTAGGACAGCATTGACCAGAGCCAAGCCAACAATGAGCCACGATTTTGCCTTCATCATGAGGTCTCCGCAAAAATGACTGAACCGCTTTATACAAAGGCGGGCCGGCCACCGACCGCCCCGCCACCAAGTTATCTACCGATCACCTGCTGAGTTTCATCCCGGCCACCCCGCCGAGTACCACGATGCGCACTGCGGGCGACTACCGCAGTAACACCGAGCAGAGCAATCACCCCGATGGCGTAAATTGGAACAAGGCTGGGCCTTGCTTGCGAACTGAGTTTCGGGATGACCGGACTAAGCTTGTGGGCCTCTTCAATCTGCCCGAACGATGTAGCGGTACCCAAGAGGAGGACCGCAATGAAAGCCGCCGCAAAAAGCATGGAGAATTTCCTCATGACGCGAATGATAAACCAGCAGGGGTGCAAGTCAAGACGATACCGGGGCAAAAACGGGAGGAATGCTCGCGGGCCGGATCATTTTTTTCCTGCTGCCGAGGCGATTTGACTTTTTTGCAGCGGGTTGTATGCTGCTGATAGTTGAAAGGGAATTTATGAACTACACCTCTAACAGCCTGCTGCTTCTACTTACGCGAGTTATTTCGGCTGGCTCATAGGGTGTTCCCTGCATTTTGATAGTTTCTTAAAACCCTGCGAGCAAAATCGCGGGGTTTTTTGTTTTTATGGAGTTTTATCATGGCGGATCAGCAAACGAGTTCTAACCCATCACGAATCCTGATTTTTGACACCACCCTGCGCGACGGAGAACAATCGCCGGGTGCCTCATTGAATCTGCATGAAAAGATAGAGATTGCCCATGCGCTGGAACAATTGGGCGTAGACATTATTGAAGCCGGCTTTCCCATTACCAGCCCGGGGGATTTTGAGGCCGTCCGCAGTATTGCCGGCGAGTTAAAGCGGGCGACGGTCGCCGGTCTGGCCCGGTGTACGGAACGCGATGTGGTTCGTGCCGGAGAGGCGGTGCAGCATGCCGCTCACGGCCGGATACACATTTTCTGCGCCACAAGCAAAATCCACCGGGAATTCAAATTACGCAAGGCGAAGGAGGAGATCATCCGACTCACGGTGGAGAGTATCAAATTGGCGCGTAATTTTACGACGGATATCGAATTTTCACCGGAAGACGCCAGCCGCACGGAACCTGATTTTCTTGCGGAAGTGGTGCACGCCGCGATTGATGCCGGAGCCACCACCATCAATTGCCCGGATACCGTGGGATATGCGGTCCCGGAGGAATACCGGCGGCTTTTTGAGCGGCTGATAGCCGATGTGCCCGGCGCCGACAAAGTGATCTTCAGCGCCCATTGCCATGATGATCTTGGTTTGGCGATGGCCAACTCTCTCGCCGCAGTTCAGGGAGGTGCACGGCAGATTGAATGTACGATTAATGGCATCGGCGAGCGAGCCGGAAATGCGGCGTTGGAGGAAATCGCGATGGCGCTGCGCACACGATCTGACTATTACCCCTACACAACCGGCATTGTCTCCACCCGTTTGGTACCCACCTCACGGTTGGTCAGTACACTCACCGGGCTTCACGTTCAGCGCAACAAGGCCATCGTGGGCGAGAATGCTTTCGCACACGAATCGGGGATTCATCAGGACGGCATGCTGAAAGAGCGGCGGACTTATGAAATCATGGCTCCCGCTGATGTCGGACTGGTGCAGACGAAACTGATACTGGGCAAGCACAGCGGTCGTCACGCGTTCCGAAACCGGCTTGAAGAATTGGGGCATCGGCTGGATGATTCAGCGCTCGACAAGGCGTTTGAACAATTCAAGGTGCTCTGCGACAAGAAGAAGGAAATCTATGATGAGGATTTGGAAGCTCTTGTGGAGCAGCAGCTTGAAGGGGAACGGCAACTTTTCACTCTGACCAATATGCAGGTGATGTCCGGGATGAACGGCACCGCCACCGCCATGATCACATTGGTAGATTCGGCGGGTGTTCAGATAACCGATGCCGCAACCGGCGATGGTCCGATTGATGCGATGTTTGCCGCCATCAGCCGATTGACCAGAATCTCAGCTACTTTGGACTCTTATCAGGTGCGGAGCGTGACGGGCGGAAAAGAGGCCCAAGGTGAAGTGAGTGTTGAGCTTTCACACAGCGGACGGCGTGTTCGCGGGCGTGGATTCAGCACGGATATCCTCGAGGCATCCGCACGGGCTTATCTGACGGCAATCAATCGAATCCGCACCATGACGGAGCGTAAAATCGGCCAAGCTTCTTCGCTGGAAGCCTGAGGATGGTAAAACAATAACCGGCATTGGCGGCTCGTGCTGAGCTCCAATGTCGGTTTTACCTTTTTAAGTCTATCCGTGTCATGGGGACTTAGCGATGGGGCGGTGGATATAACAGAGAGTACAAAGGGGCCCCATCGAAAAGATGATCACTGGAGATGATGCCGAGCCTTCCATTTGGCGTGCCGTTTTTTGCTGCCGATCTTTCGTCTTCTACGCGGTTTGGGCATTCATTACTCCAGATTTACCGTGTCATTCTCATCGATTCGAGGCTGTGCCACGACGACACCCGCCACGAACATCAGCCTTCGAGTGTAGGGGCGGCGGACAGTCTCGTCAATGCTTTACCGCTTTTGACTGATAACCATTTGCCGATGAGCATGCGAGGCGGCAAATACAAGCGGAATACCCTGGTTACGATTTGATTTTCCGGGCGACGAAATCAATCAGTGCCGATCGACCGACATGAGCCGTCCCCTCCTGTATTTCGGCGTTATATGATTCGAGGTGAATAATCTTCATTGAAGAAAATGCGTCCCGCAATAATTCTTCGGTGTAGCAGTGCGCCGGATCGGACGGTCCACCGGTACCGTAGCGCGTCTGCTCCGGTCGGTATCCATGCAGCAGCAGCAAACCTCCGGGGCGAAGTGCCGACTGCATTCGTCTGAAAAACGTCGACCTCTCTGTTGGTGGTACAAATTGAACGAAAATGGCCACCACAGCATCATAAATCTCGGCAGGCCATGACCAATTCAGCAAGTCTGCCTGTTCGAAGTTGACGGTGACTCTCTGCTCGCCGGCAAGTTGGCGGGCCCGGGCAATGGCAGTCGGCGAAATCTCGATCGCGTGCACACGGGCACCAAGCTGAGCGAGAAATACACTGTTCCGCCCTTCACCATCGGCAACAGAAAGCACTTCTGCCCCATTTTGGATCAGGGATGCATGCCGGGTAATAAATTGGCTCGGTTCAGTACCGAAGAGATAATTTGTGGCGGCAGCGTAGCGATTTTCCCACTGTTCCCCCGGGGTCATCTGCGGCATGCTTTATCCTTTCCGTGATCAAATTTGCGATCCAATCGAAATTTATCCTCAGTGATTGACGCCTTGGTCATTATGGCAACCGCGTGAGCCAATCGCGGATACATTTCTGGCCGGCAACGCCCGCCGCTGCACCGAAGCGGCGGGCGTCATCGCGAAGTTGCGGAACCGTTATGCCGGGCGTGCGTGCTATCTCGACGGCATGGCCGATCAGCCACCGTTCAAATCCGCAACCGTCATTTTCAGGGTGAAATTGAAAGCCTAAGATCTGCGGCCCCAAGGCAAAAGCCTGATTGCGGCAAACGCGTGTAGAGGCGAGACGTACCGCCCCCGGAGGAAGTTCAAAGTAATCCCCATGCCAATGCAGCATAGGAATATCCGCAAGATGCCGCAGCGGTCCATCACGTCCGACGTCGGTGAGGTCGACCGGAGCCCAGCCAATTTCCTTCGCCGGTCCGGGCCGAACTTCCGCCCCCAGTGCTTTAGCCATGAGTTGCGCCCCGAGACAGATTCCCAAGGTTGGCCGTCGGTCAGCAATCCTGTTTCGGAGCAGGTTCAGTTCCGGATCGAGAAATGGGTAAAGAGCCTCCTCGTAAGCACCAATCGGGGCGCCAAGCACCATCAGAAGATCAGCGCCCATGCCCATTTCATGATCTATGTCGTCCACCCCCACATCCACATAGCGGATGTCATAATTCAGCTCCGCCAGCGGATGGGCAAACGCACCAACATCTTCAAAGTGGACGTGACGAATGACAACGGCGTGACGCATGATGCCCCTTCCTCGCGTGGTCGCCAGGCAGATTATTCTGCCGCCGCAGCAAACCTACGGAATCTTAGGCAGGCAAGTGTATCATGCCAACCCGTCAGCAGATGGACGTTCCATACCCGCATCTCCACCGCTGGCGGTTGATATCGGCAGATGAACAACGTAAAACGCGGCTGCGACATCTTTTGTCATGCCGAATTGAAATACACTACAATCGCAACGGGTACCGTCCATGACGGCAAATGTTATAAGGAGATTCAGGAAGTGGTCGATGGTAGTTCGGCGAAAAGTCCCAGCGGCGGAGTGCACGTTGCGCCGTCCATGGCGGCAACTCTCGTAAATGAAGACTTTCCGGAACAAGCAGGGGTACTGGGTTCGGGAATCCTGCGAATATGCGTTCTTTCATCGCTTCTGGGTTTTGTTGGATTTGTCGCGGCGATGATTCTCATCAAGGCGATTGGGCTCCTTACCAATTTGTGCTTTTATGGCCGCTGGTCATTCGCATTTGTGCCCCCAACGGATGCGCACCTCGGATATTGGATCATTCTGATTCCGGTTGCTGGGGCCGTCGCAGTAGGACTGCTCGCTCGATACGGCCATGCGGGCATTCGCGGCCACGGCATCCCGGAGGCGATGGAGAGCATCCTGACAAAAGACAGCCGGGTACCACGCAGTATTGTATTTCTAAAACCGCTCTCGGCGGTACTGAGCATCGGCACGGGCGGGCCGTTTGGAGCGGAAGGCCCGATCATTGCGACCGGTGGTGCCTTTGGTTCGATGATCGGCCAGATGTTGCACACCACAGCCGAAGAACGAAAAATCCTGCTCTCTGCGGGTGCGGCGGCGGGGATGTCCGCCACATTCGGATCGCCAATCGCCGCCATTTTGCTGGCGGTTGAACTGTTGTTGTTTGAATTTTCACCGCGGTCGCTGATTCCCGTAGCACTCGCCAGCGGGATTGCGGCAGGACTGCGGATACTCGTGCTTGGGGCGTCACCGATATTTCACATGCAGCCGTTCGGGGCGCCGACCCATTTTTCACTTCTCTTTTACGCCATCATCGGCCTGATTTGCGGGCTGGCATCGGTGGGGGTTACCAAGGCGTTGTTTTTGGTGGAGGATCTTTTTGAAAAGCACATTCCGGTGCATTGGATGTGGTGGCCAGCCATTGCAGCAGTGGTGGTGGGAGTCTGCGGCATCATCGATATCAATTCCATGGGCGTGGGTTACGACCATATCTCGGCGATTCTCTCTGCCCATTGGGCGCTGACAGCGGTTGTGTTACTGCTGATTTTCAAATGGATATCGTGGACCATCGCTCTTGGCAGCGGAACGTCCGGTGGGACGCTGGCACCACTGTTCATGCTCGGCGGTGCCTTGGGATTTCTCCTGGGGGCGGCGATCGTCCATCTTGTACCGGAAGCCGGCGTTAACGTCCGTGTGGCGGCGCTGGTGGGTATGGCGGCGCTTTTTGCCGGTGCATCGAGGGCGTTTCTGACATCCGTGGTTTTCGCATTTGAAACGACGCTCCAACCGCACGGTCTGCTTCCGCTGCTGATCGGTTCGGTTCTTGCGTTCTGGGTTTCATGTGTACTGATGCCGGATTCCATCATGACGGAAAAAATTACCCGACGCGGAGTTACGGTCCCGACCAACTACCTGGCCAGTCCCTTGGACCGGCTTCGGGCTCGGGATGCTCTGCCGCCGAAAGTACCCGTGATAAGGACGGAGCAGACCGTCGCCGAGGCACTGCTGCTAGCCCCGCCACCGAAGTCTGGCGAAAAGAGTTATCTTGTTGTTGTTGATAGCTCCCATCATGCAGTCGGAATTCTTGATTTTGCCGAACTGAAAAAATTTGATCTGAACATCAATGCCCCCGTCGGTTCGCTACCGCTGATTCAGGTACCTGCACTTAAAGCTGATCATTCTCTGCGAGTGGCATCTCGTGTGGTCGTGGATTCGACTCCGCATGCAGTCATCGTCGTGGACCCGGCCGCCTCGGATTCGGCCCTTGGCGTATTGACGCCGGAGGATATCCTCAAGACAACGACAAACCGCTGACCGCTGGGAATCGTAGTGCAGGCGCTTTCAGCGTTCTCCTTTGCCGCACTACCGTTTATGTGGAGGGTTACGCGGCAACGTTGGTACTGGCGATATACCAGGAGCCGGTTGCGATGTAGGGTTTTCGAGCGGCATGATATTGACGGATGTTGATATATGTGCGCGTGCCGGGTCGGCGCTCGCCGCAGTTCGATGGTCGCCGGGGCCTGACGGGCGTTTTTTCTCGGTTTCGGCGCAGACGCTTTCACATCGCGTGGTTTTGGCAGCGATTCGGGGTTGATGATGAGGTTGTGGACCGCACCGTGCCGGCAGCCGATCCGTGACGGCGTCGTCAGAGGCCGGAATAGATAGCCCGTGATATTTTGGAGAGTTTCACCGGCGAGAGACTTTTACCTTCATAGCGGGGAGCGGCAGCCAGGATGGTGGCAAACATCGCGTGCACCACCATGATGGTGG
>JAKAVA010000096.1 GCA_021827645.1 Planctomycetota bacterium | reverse complement strand
CCCCGGCGACCATCGAACTGCGGCGAGCGCCGACCCGGGACGCGCACATATATCAACATCCGTCAATATCATGCCGCTCGAAAACCCTACATCGCAACCGGCTCAAATACGGCTGTCCATCGCGACAGAGGCAAATCTCCATCCGTGGATTTAACAGGGTTCCCAACGGGCGAAAAAAAAGGGGCCCGAAATTTCTGCAGGCCGCCGCTAAAAAATCTATCACTGCTCAAAAAAATGCTCAGCCCACCCTCGTCCGGTCGGGTACATCACCCCTTTATGAATCCCTGTCGGCGCAGCCATTTTGCACAGGCCGCCGGCCAACGGGTTGATGCCGTCCCCGCTACGCCCAAGCCGAACCCGTGTCTACCCGTTGCATAAATGTGCAATGCAACTGGGATGTGTTCCCGTTTTAACGCATGGTAAAAGCTTATGCTGTTCTGCAGCGGAACCATTTGATCATTCTTCGCCACGCAGATGAACGTTGGCGGCGTGAGTTTTGTCACCATCAAATTGGCGGAAAAATACTTCTCCACGTCCAGCGGGCAATGAGTCCCCAGTAGAGCGTTGTGCGATCCCGGATGCGTAATGCCGGGGATCATGGATATGACGGGATAGCCGAGAATTAAAAAATCCGGTCGCGTACTGAACCGATTCAGCGGATTGGGAGCATCCGGATTGCCGGGAAGAAAGAGCGTACCGGCCATCGCGGCAACATGGCCTCCCGCCGAAAAACCCGCCACACCCACATCGTGCGGATTGATATGCCATGCGTGAGCGTGGGCCCGAACGATCTGTACCGCTCTTCGCACATCCTGCAGCGGCCACGGCACACCGCTCGGCGGCAGCTTTCCATCCGGCAGACGGTAGTTCAGCACGAATGCGGACGCGCCGAGTTTATTGAGCCACTGCGCAATGGCATAACCCTCATGATGAACCGCTTCATAGACGTAACCCCCGCCTGGACAAATGACCACCGCACATCCGTTTGCCACATCAGGTTTTACAAGATATTCCGTCAGCGTGGGCCACCGGTGAAATTTTCGCGCCCGCTTGGCCATGGGAACCTTCAGATGCGGCCAGACTGGGATAACCTTCGTTCCCGGTTTCCGTTTCGGTGCAAACCATCCATGCGTTCCGGCTTGAGCACAGACTGCCATTCCTAAAAGGGCGATTCCAACCATCATAGGTAATCTTCTCATCGTCGATAACTTCTTTCTAACTTTCCAAACCTTTCATTTATCTCGCGATAGCACCTTCTCATTTGATGCTAGAGGCAGAAGACATTCTTGTAAAGTGGCGAGGGTAGAAATAATCGACTGGTTTACAGTCGATATTCACCCCACGCCCGGAAGCTATAAATCTGAAAAAAGTAATAATGAAATATACACGTTATTACTCTTGTGGCAAACAGGAATTTCTGCCATGCCCGGCACGATCGGGTTTTACTTTACTTTCCGGTCTCCCGCTATTCCTTTACGCCAGAGGATTCGGCTTGGCGCTTTTCCCACACTTCCTCCGCCTCGGGCTTGCGGAGGTACAGTGGCAGCAGCGCCTCGCGCGGCACGAATTGCCCCCGGTCCGCCCGACGTCGCCCAAGCTGATAAAGGGCCGATGCACGCGGCACAGCGGTTTCGGCGGGCAGAAGGCGATCATCAAAACCAGCAGTGGACAGTGCCGCACGGTGATATTGAATTCCCTCGCCGAGCAAGTGGATCGGCTTCGGCCAGCTTGCCGGCAGCGTCTCGGGCCAGCCGAGCGTCGGCTCCATGATGACTTGTATCTCCGGCCAGGGGGCGGACAGGGTGTGGTTCACTCGGTAACAGGCGCCAAAAATCATTCCGCGGCGAGCATCGAGCACAACGCCGATATTGGGCGCGGAACCTACCGGGGCGTTGAGAGCCAGGACTTCGGTCGTCGGAACGGCGATGAGTTTGCATCCCAACACCTGTGAAAGTGTTCGCGCCACCATCACGCTGATTCGCACGCCAGTAAACGATCCGGGGCCAATCGAGACGATGATTTCGCCGATGTCTGCCGCCTTGCATCCGAGCGTCTGCGTCAGTTGCTGCAGCGCAGGTACCAATTCCGTAGCATGCTGCATCGGGCCGGAAAAAGTGTGTTCCAGAAGACATTCGTCGCCTCTGCCGATGGCAATCGAGCCGACGCGGCTGCTGGTCTCCAGCGCGATGGTAAGCCGATCGTTTGGATTGCCGCTCCGTAGCTCGGGTGGGCAATACGCCGCAGGTGCGTCAGATTCTGTCACTGCTTGGTTCACCCTGTTTGCCATTCGTCCAATCTGCGCCGTACACTCTGGCAGCTTTTAGGACGAACCGTATGTCTTTGCAATTCATACTTGGGCGAGCCGGAACTGGCAAGACTGAGCAGATTTTGGCTCAGCTTGCCGCCGAGTCGGAAGTTCGGCCGCTGGGACCTCCGATCCTCTGGCTGGTGCCGACACAGGCAACCTTCATCACCCAGCGGCGGTTGATGGATCGATTGCCATCCACGGCCCGCGTGGAAGTGCTCGGTCCCGTTCGTTTTTGTCAACGACTTCTGGCACAGATGGGGCAGGCGGTGCCGCAGGTGCTTTCGCCGGCGCGGCGGTTGCTGGCACTTGGCCGGGCGGTGGAGGGGGTTCACGATAAACTCGCTTATTTCAAGTCCAGCCTGAAGATGCCCGGCTTTCTCCGCACGCTAGACGCCACTTTGCAACAGTTGGTGCGGGAAGGGCAGACGGCGGTTGATCTGCGCAGGGCGGCAGACGCAATCTCAATTGGCGGGCAAGATCACCTTGGTGCCAAGCTGCAGGATCTCGCCTTATTGCTGGAGGCGTGGAACGGCGTGCTTTCATCCGTGCGGTTTGATCCGGAAAAACTGCCGCAATGGGTGCGAAGCCTGCTGCCGGAGCATCGTCACAAGCTTGCGGGCATTTCCGTTTACGTTGACGCGCTGAGCTCCATGGGGACCGGCGAAATCGAACTAATTGCAGAATTGGCCCGCCAGCCATGCAGAGTGGTGATGAGTCTGCTGCTTGATCCCGCGCTGGCAGATGGAGGCGAGCTGCCGTCCGGAAGCGTTTTTCGCCCGACGCATAACTTGTATCGGCGTATGAATGCCCGATTAAAACAAATCGGTGCCGTGATAGCTCCGCCCATGCTTCTGGGGGATGTACAGCGGTTTGAATCGCGGGCGCTCGGCGCATTGGAATCGCATCTCGCGGGGACGGCGGCAGCTGGCATGGCGGCTCCCGCTGCAGCGCTTGCCAACAAGGACATCCGCATCCACCTGCTGCCGGATCCGGCTGCCGAAGTTGCGTTTATCGCCCGAAATATCCGGCGGATGATTGCCGGGGGAATGCGTTATCGGCAGATCGGCATCATCACCAATGCCATAGACCAGTATGGTTCGGTGTTTGAACAATTGTTTCCGAGTTACGGGATACCATTTTTTATTGATCGCCAGAAACCGGTAACGCTTCACCCGATGACCGTGGCGGCAAGAGCCTTGCTGCGGCTCGGCGAAGGGGGGAACGAATTTGCCGATATGCTGCAATTCTTGCGCAGCGGGCTGACGGGCTGCGGTACGGCGGATATTGACGAGTTTGAAAATTTTGCCCTTGCCCACGCCATGACACGCCGCAGTCTGGAGCAGCACTGGAGCGCAGCGACATCGCCGGCCTCCAGCCGAGTACGGGACATCGAATATCGCGAAGCCGCCGCCAATCGCGTTCGAACCGCATTGCTGCAAATTCTTCGGCCGTGGCTTGCAACCTGTGCGAAGGGCGATTTAAGCGGGGATGCTTGGGCAAAGGCTTTTGGCGAGGTGGTGCTTTCTCCGGCGGCGCTAGCCGGGCTTGGCGCCATGGCCGACGAGGCACTGGCCGCAGGCGATGCACAGGCCGCGCAACTGCATTCTGCCATGCCCGTGCAATTGCGAGAACTCTTGGACGCTATGGCTGAGGAATTGCACGGCCAGCAAATGAGTTTCGGCCGCTTCGCCGGGCTCATGTCAACGTTGCTTGATGGATTGACGTTGCGGGTGATTCCTCCGACGACCGATCAGGTGCTGGTGACATCAGCACAGCGATCACGCCACCCGGAATTTGATGTGGTCTTTCTGGCCGGTTTCCGCGACGGACTCTTCCCGCTGATAACCGATGAAAGCTTACTGCTGAGCCCCGCTGATCGACAGCGGACCACGGAATTTTTGCCCGGCGTTTTTACGCCGCCGGAGGAGCAGGTCCTCGCCGCGCCTTTTTTTGATTACGTCGCCATGACGCGGGCGTCAAAGCAGTTGATCATGACGCGACCACGGCTGGACGGCGGAGGCAACCGCACGGTGCCGTCGGCATATGAATCGGAATTAGTTGAAAGCGGGGCGGCCGTCGTCTCATCGGGGGGGGACGAGCAAACCCTGGGTATTGCGGATCTGGTAAGCCGCCACGATGCCATCATGTTTGCGGCGCGGCAGGCGGCCATTGATTCGGGGCAGCGCAGCGCCGAAGCGGCGGCGTTTCTGCAGTGGCTCGCAGCCGGAGCGCCGGAGGCCCTGCGCTCTCAATGGCGGGCATTAGAGGCACGGCTCGCACCGCAGTCGATTGCCCCGGCAGACCGCCGGTTGCTTGAAAGCGGCTTGAACCGGATGAAATTGAGCTTTTCATCCCTGGAAACCTACGCCGAATGTCCGCTGAAACATTATTTTAGATACATCCTGCACCTTTCTCCGCGCGAGGAATGGCAGGTTGACGCCATGGAGATCGGTTCCGTCGGGCACAGTGTGTTGGAAGCAATTTTTAATGACATCATTAATGACAGAGGCCTCCTGACCCGATGGCCGGCGGTGGACGAGGCGGATATCTGCGCCGCCATCGACGAACAGTTTGCGACCATCGGCATGACCGCCATGGCGCAGACGGAATCTCCGGAACTGCGGCCGCTGCTGACGCTCCTCAAAAGCAATCTCGTCACCATGCTGGTGTATCAAGCTGAGTTGGCCGGGGTGCTGCGGCTCAGGCCGATGGCGACCGAGCATCGCTTTTCAGTGGCCATCACCCAGCTTGCCGAGGGACTTAAACCGGACATCGCGGCCGCAGGCGACCTTTCCAGCGTGATGCTGGAGGGGAAAATCGACCGGCTGGACGAGATGTCGAACAGCGCCGAGAGCACGGGAAGCCTCGTGATCTTTGACTACAAGAGTTCGAAGAGGCAGATTAATTGGAACCAGATGCGTGCGGGCATGGAATTGCAGCTGCTCGGGTACCTGCTGGTGTCAGATCATCTCTCAACGTTTTCAAGCACGAAGGGGATCGGGGCATTCTATCAACCGTTGAAGCCCGAACCTGCAAAACGAGAAGCGGATAATGAGTCCGATGGCGAGCAGACGGTGTCGAACATCCGGGCCGGTGGGGTATTAACTTGGCCGAGTGATGAGCGGCCCCCCGAATTGGAACGGCTGTTGGGCGCCAAGACAAAAGGTAGTGGGGGACATTGGGCGAACAGTCCGTTAAAAACGCCGGAGCAGGTGACGGAATATAAACTCACCGTTTTGAATCGTACGGTGGAACTGGTGCGTGACATCATGGGCGGCGTTATTGCCCCGGCCCCGATTCGCTTGAGCTCAAATGAAACCGCATGCGACCGGTGTGATTTCAAGGCGTGTTGTCCGTTTGATCGGATCCGCGGTCAATACCGTTCGGTCAAAGCGGCGGCCGTGTCGGCGGCGGAAGAGGTGCACGCATGACCAGCCAGAGCGGCATACGCTTTACGCCCAGCCAACAGAAAGCTGCCGGGCATCGCGAAGGAAACATGGTGGTGCTGGCGAGTGCAGGATCGGGAAAGACCGCCAGTTTGACGCAGCGGTGCGTGGAAATACTGCTGGACACCGAGAACCCATGCTCGGTGGATCAGCTTTTAGTGGTGACCTTCACCAACGAAGCGGCCGGCGAAATGCGCAGCCGAATCGGCCGGGAGATGCGCAGGCAATCCAGACAGATCACCGATCCGCAGAACCGGCGACATGCTCAGCGGCAGGTGAATCTGCTGGATGCGGCAAAGATTATGACGCTTCATGCATTCTGTCATTCGCTGGTGCGGCACAATTTTGTCATCTGCGGCGTTGACCCCGCGATGACCATGCTCGATGAATTGGAAATGGGTTTGATGCTTCGCGATGCGGTGCAGGAAACGGTTCGCATCTACGCCGTGGACCGGCGCCCGGCGGCGCAGACATTTATTGATTTTTATACCTTTACCTGCGGCGCACGGACGGACTCTCTGCTCAAGGCCATCAAGCCGTTGCTCGATCAGATCGACAATTCCCCCGATCCGGATGCGTACATAACCAAGGCTCTTGCAATGCAGTCGCAGGGGCAATCGTCGCTGAAAACCCGTTGGGCGCATATCCGCGAGCGGATTCTGGCGCATGTGGACATGTTGCAGCACAACATCGATACGCTGCGCGGTTTCAGGCACGGAAATATCATGACGGGGAATCTCCTCATTCTGCAGGATCGGCTCTCCAATATCTGCAAGGTGATTGAGGAAGGTGATGAGAGGCAGTTGAATCACCTCGCAGCACTCACGCCACCCGTATTGAAGAAAGTGTTTTCGCCTAAGGGAGTGACGGCGGCTGAAAAAGAGGAATTTGAGCGCCTTAAGGAATATCATTACGCTGCGATTAAAAAAGGCACGACGGAATTCCTCGATGCATTACCCGCCACTTTGCGCTATTCCGAGCAATCTTGCTTGGAGGAAGAATCGAAATATGCCGTCGGAATCATCGAATTTGTGCGCGACGCCCGTCAATGTTACGGCCTGATGAAGGCCCGGCGCCATGTTCTTGATTTTTCAGATCTGGAACACAAGGTGTTGGCTGCTCTGCGTGATGAATCCAATGGTTTGCTTGCTGACCTGCGAGCCGGTATTAAGCATGTCATGGTGGATGAATATCAGGACATTAATCCGGTGCAGGAGGCGATCATCAATATGCTCTCGGGTGATGGAGCCACCGATGTTGACGATGCAGAATCCACCGGCCGGAGCCGCTTTATGGTGGGGGATGTTCTCCAGAGCATCTACGGCTTTCGGGGGGCGGCGCCACATCTGCTTTACGCACATCACCAAAAGGCGATGGGCAAACCTGGAGGCGGTGGGCATGTGGAGATGCAGGAGAATTTCCGCACGGCCCCGGATTTGTTGCGGGCGATCAATGCTGTTCTTCTGCCCGTGCTGAATCAGGCGGACGCTATCGTTGCCGCACCGCCCGATGCACCGCCGATGTCCAAAGCTGATCCCACAGCCCACAAAGGTGGCTCGCAGCAGGGCGACGCTTCCAAAGGTCCCGCGCAAGGTGGGGAAGATTCGCAAATGATGCGGCTTGGAAGTCTCCCCCTGCCGGTACCGGCCAGAGAGCATCCTTCATCGCTTGGAATGGAAGGTGGCGCTTACACCTTGCGGCTTACGATTGTCGCTGGTGGTCCTTCGGATAACGGCCATGATGATGGATCAAATGATACGTCGATTTCATCAGCCGGTAATTCAGATGGTGAATCACTGACTGCTGTCGCGGCTGAGGCACGTCAGGTAGGTCGGGCGATACGTGAAATCATTGCCGGTGAGGGAATGGTTCACGGAGGCGATGGCCTGCGGCCTCTACAATATTCAGATATTGTAATTCTCATGCGTGCCCCGCGAACCGCCGCCCCGGCGTATGTGCGGGAACTCAGGGCCATGGGCATAGCTGCCCATGCCCAGCTTTCCGGTGGCTTTCTAGAATCTCCCTCTGTGCTTGAAACACTGAGCCTGCTCCGCGTGCTCGACAATCCGCGGCAGGACATTGATCTGGCGTCTACCCTGGTCGGGATTTACGGGTGCGTCACGCTCAATGAACTTCAAACGCTGCAACTCGCGGCCGATAACCCCTATACGCCGCTGCACGAGATTGCAGAAAAGGTGGCGGAGGGGGCGGCAGGAAATAATGCCGACCGCGTGCCAGCCGATTTACGACGCCGTGTCGCCAATCACATGGAACGCCTGAAACGCTGGCGGCAGGTGCTTCGCAACCGGGGTATTGCCGGCGGGATGATGACGATATTTGAAGATGCCGCGGTGCGTCCGGTATTGAGTGGTCGACGGGATGGAGGAACCGAGCTGGCAAACCTAGAGTTACTCCTGGCGCGTGCCGCTCAATTTGCAGAAGATGGAGCTCGCGGCATCGGCCGCTTTCTGAAATTCTGCGACCTGCTTGCCGAAACGGATGAAGACATGGCGGCCGCACCGGTGGAGACCGGAAACGGCATCCGGATCATGTCCGTGCATGCCAGTAAAGGGCTCGAATTTCCGGTGGTGATGTTGGTCGGGCTTGGAAAAAAGATCAACGCACGGAGCGCCTCGGCGGATATTCTGGCCGACCGGGATTCGCATGTGGCGGTCAAGTGGATTAGCGGAACAGATCGTGCACGCATACAAACCGGACGCCATGACGTAGCCGCCGATTTGCTTTGCAGGCAGATATTACATGAAGAGGTGCGCCTGCTTTATGTGGCCATGACGCGAGCACGCGATCATCTGATGTTGTTTGGCTCGGCAAGTAGCGAAAAGCAGCTTGAACGATATGGGATATGGTCCGCCGATCCATCACTGGCGGCCTCTGCACTTCGCACCAAGCTCTCATCCATCTGCATGCTCGACATCATGGCGCCGATCATGCTTGCTCTCCCCAGAGGCAGCGGCATCGATGTGCGAATTTGCAACACCAATGAAATAGCATCGCCCGCCGAAATGATCCTGCCGCAGGCAGAAATATTGCCCGCACCCCCGATTCCGGTCGACGATCATGGGCAGCAGCTTTCAGAAATCTGCCGGCGTATTGAATTTGAGTATCCATATCGGACGGAGGTACCGGCCGCGGTATCGGTGAGCCGACTCAAGGCAATGCAACTTCAGTCGGTAAATACCCCCTCAGCGACCGTCATAGCGGAAGCGGTGATGGAAGACGACGCCGTCAACGACGCGCTGATTCGCGGATTAGCGGTGCACGCATTTTTGCAGACGGTTGACGTTCACGCACTCGCAAAGGCCGCCGGCGACGCAGATGCTCCGACAGCCATCCGCCGACTGATTCATGATCTCGTTGCGGCCGGCGCCCTGGATCCGGCAGCGGCAGATCAGATCGATCTGGATGCCATGATCTGGTTCGCGGCCTCGGATGTATTCCGCGTGATGCTTGCCGCTGCATCGAATAACGGACTCTATCGGGAGCAGGCCGTCACATGGAAAATGCCGGCTGAAATCGTGGCGGAAAAACTGGGTTTAACAGTGACGACTTCTTCAGGAACCAGCGCGGCCGTTGTTGGTCGATCAGCCGCCGAGACGGGCGACACCGTGATGATCCGCGGCATCATTGACGTCTTGATTTATCAGCAGGGCAGGCCCGTGATTATTGATTACAAGACCGATCGCACAGAGAGCGTGGACAACCGTTTGCCCGCATATCGCGAGCAGGTTGATCTGTACGCTCGTGCCGTCGAACAACTGCTCGGCAAGCCGGTGGATGAAGCCTGGTTGGTATTTTTGTCGGCCCGTCGCATCGAGCGTGCCATCCTTGGCAAACAATGATCCCGAGGCTCTCCGGAGGTGAGGGCGGTCGTAGAGGGCGTGGTATCTACGCGATCGGTTGAACGATCAGGTAGTTCCCTGAAACACCGATGACGCGTACTTTTTGTCCCGCTTCGATCTGAGCATTTTCGCTCACACACGCGAGGCGCTGATTCTCAATCGTGCAGACGCCGGAAGGCCGTAACACTGAACCCGCCACTCCCTCCTTATTGATGAAGTTCTTCAGCTCACTGGTGGCAAGGATCGGAGGCTGCTGCCCACGCAGGAATATCCTCCGCGCAATGGGACTTCGCGGATAGTAACGAAAGCCGCACCAGCCCGCCGTCGGAATGATGATCAACAGAATAATAACCGTCAGCGCCGCAAAATCGACCGATACAAACAGCGAAAGCACCAGCGCTGCCATGCAGAGCAGCAGAAAGCACAATGCCAGAATTCCGTGCGATGGCACTACAAATTCCAGCCAGATACAGATGACGGCTCCCACGAGTATCGCAAATACCGAAAGTACCAGATCCATCGCTTTTGTGCCCCCGAAACACCCAGCTCATTTGTCCAGCGCTTTGACCAGCAATTGATGCTGAGCTTTGCCGACAACCACAATGGCTGTGCCGGAAAGTATATAGTCGCCGTCTGTTACGACATCCGTCAACCGCCCGTCGAAATTGGCTTTCCCGCTCGGGCGCAGATCGGATACTGCCCGCCCGATCGCCCCGACGAAAGGCTCGGACGCGTCAGGTGCCGTGCCGACAACTGCGGGTTTCGGCGGCGTAAGAATCATGCGGCGCGCGCCGGGCATACGCTGCATGTATCGGATAAGCACCATACTGCCGATAATTCCGCACAGCAGTGCTCCGGCAAGGACACCGCCGCTTTCCTGTGCCGCGCTCCAGATGGGGCCGGCGGATGTAAATCCACCGGAGAGGGGGACCAGCGAGCATCCAATACCGATAAGAATCATGACGAAACCCGGTACCGCCAGCAGACCCAGACCGCCAAAATGGAAAATATCATAAATAATAAGTAACACTCCGGCACCCGCCAGAGCAATTTCCCACCACGCTCCCACACCCGTGAGCATCGGCGCACCCAAAAGCAGTGCCAGGGCAAAAAGCCCTATTAAAATCGGCAGGTGCCATCCCGGATGGGTCAGCGTGAGCCAACCGGCGATCACGAGGATGATGATCAAAATGAATCTCGCCTCCGGCGAAATCAGAGCCCGAACGGTATGTTCCATGAAATCAAGCCGCAGAATCGGCACCCGCACGGCGGTTACATTCAGGTAGGCCAGCAGGGCCGACCGTGATCGGACCGTCGCCGCAGAGAGCCCAAATTGGTGTGCCCGCGGGGCCGAGAGAGTCAGCACCGAACCGGCCGGCTTGAACCGTTTGACAAATTCCCACGGGTGCTCGGCCGCCCGCCCCGGGATAATGAGCTTCATCAACTCGCGACGTTGCTGCGGGGTTACCAGTTCCGTCTTACCGGTCACGCGATTGCTGATTTCGTCAAGCACCACCGCCGGATCGACCATCGCAGCAAGTATTTCAGGCGGATAATGATGATCAGCGGCATGCTTCAGTAGAAGTTTCAGGGGCCCGTCGGTCACCGACGGAGCTTTACCGGCGAACGTCAATCGCCGCCGCACTTGAAATGTCTGCCCGTCGCCGATAATCGCCCCGCGATGCATGATGATCTGATCGCAGGCCGTCGCCATGAGAATCGCCGGTCCGATCGCGGATGTTTTAATATAGGCAACCGTGGGGAGTTGGCAGGTTTCAATCTTCTTTGCCGCGTTCATGGCGGAAGATACCAGCCCGGTGGACGAATCAAATCGAAATATCAGTAACGACGCGTGTCTCCGAACCGCCTCGTGAATCCGACGCTCAACCGCCGATACCTGAATCTGATCGATCCCGCCGTCCACCGTGATAATCGCGGCATGGCGGAAGGTCTTTTTATTCAGCGGTTGCAGGTTGGCGGGATGCCCGGCGCCCACTGCGGTCGCAGGCACGATTGCCGCAATTGAAATCACGAGCAAGAGGGTGATATACACGCTCGCCGTCTTCATCATCACAATTAGATGTCTGACCCGTGCCGCAGCGAAATTGTAAACAATGCCCGATTTACGCCCCGTCTCGGAGATCATAAAGTCAGATTTCATCCACACCCCGCCATGCGCTGCAAAAAGGATTTCCGGATGCGCCTCTTAATTTAGTACCGGAACAGCCACTTTGCCGCTACATTTTAACGCGCCCGGTGAGCGCATCATGCAGAATCGCGCGATTGGAATGTTCAATCTGTGCCCCCGGAGGCAAACCACGCGCCAGTCGAGTGATCGTAACCCCACTTGGCAAAAGCCGCTCCTGAATCAGCAGGGCGGTTGCATCACCGTCCATGGTCGGGTTGGTCGCCAGAATAACCTCCCGTACGGTCGGTTTACCATCCGCGTCCCGTTGATTCACGCGGTTCTCCAACGCATCAATGGTGAGTGCCTCGGCACCGACACCGTCCAGCGGTGCCAGACGCCCCAACAGCACATGATAAACGCCGGTGTAAGCCCCCGAGGTTTCGATCTGGTAAACATCCTTGGGTTGTTCCACGACACAGATGATGCCATGGTCGCGGCGTGCATTGGCGCAGATGTCGCACGGATCATTTTCCGTCAGATGGTAACAAATGCTGCAATGCCGAACCTGATCTTTCACCGCCAGAATAGCATCCGCCAGCTTGGCGGCGTCCTCACGGTTTCCCTTGAGAATATGAAATACGATTCGCTCGGCGGAACGCGATCCGATGCCGGGGAGCTGCCCAAACAGATCGAGGAGGGTTTTCACCGCCGTGCTGTAAGCGTGTCGATTATCCGGCATTTGAATGACTTCTACCCTTGTCCCAGCATGGATCGCATCGCATTGAGGTCAATATCGCCCATGGATTCCTGCATTTTCGCCTGCACTTCAGCCTGTACCGCTCGCAGGGCAGCATTAGTAGCTTCGCGGCACATGTCAGAAAGTCGAGCCGGGTCTGAAAATGGCGCGCTGGGTGCGAATTCAAACGAGATGATCTCCAGTCGACCGTTGGCTGAAACTCGAACAGCGTCATCCCCGGCAGAACCGGTCGCATGAATAAAGGGAAGTGTCTTCTGGAATTCCGCCAGCCGACTCTGCATTTCTTTTGCCTTGGCCATCATGGGGCCAATCTGTGAAAGTGCTTTGATTGAATCAAACATTAAGCAACCTCAAATATAGCTATCACGTCTTATTATGGCGCCATTCCCGTATATCTACCTGACGGCAAATCCGGAAAATGGCAACCTGCATTCAAGTTTGATAATAACGCCTCCGAGCTGGTTATACCAAGCTTTGGAATTTACATCCGGACGCGGGTGGATGGAACTCCAACATCGCGGCTTGATGATTGCTGACCAATGCCTGTGAGCAAAATTGGATAATTGGGGAATAAATTCTTGCCGCCGGTGCACTTCATCGCCGTGGAAGCGAATCGTGACGTTGATCCGCTCGGCCACACTAAAAACTGTCAACCGTTTCTTTTTGGAGAGGAAATCATGACACACAAAGCAAAATGGATCGCTTTGACCGCTTGCGGCATATTGGCGATGGCGACATCATCAAAACTGATGGCATCGGTATCGGCAACCGGAACCATTTCAGGCATGCCAATCTCCAGCGGTACCGACACGGGGGATTACAATTACACCATTGATTTGACCAACACCGGGAGTCAGAGCATCGACTTTCTCTGGTTTGCCTGGACACCTGGACAGGACTACCTCTACTCCACGCCGCTTTCAGCCTCAGCCCCGACTGGTTGGACTGCCAACATTCTGCCCGTGGGTGGGGGAAGCGGGGCATCCATTCAATTTTCAAGTACCAGTATGTCCATCGCATCGGGAAATTCTCTGGACTTCAGTTTCATTTCAGCCGACACCCCGAGCATGGTCTATTCGGACAGTTCTTACTGGTTCCCAGGTACACCGGTCGGCACCTCTGTCGTCTACAACGGACCAGCCTTCTCGACGCCCAGTGATATGATTGTCGTCACACCGACACCGGAACCCGCTTCTTTTGCTCTGCTGGGCTTAGCTGCCGCTGTATTGCCGTTTCGTTGGCTCACACGCCGCACTTTTGTCTGATAGAATATCAGGGCACCGACCGGACAAGGTGATTGCGTGTCGGCACACGAGCATCGTCTCCTTTATGAGAGGCTGGTTCATGCGCACTGGCGCGAGCTCTATGCTTATGCCTACCGGCTCCTGTGTAGTCGGGCGGAAGCGGAAGACGCCGTTCAACACACATTTCTGCAGGCCTGGAAATCTATCCGCCAATTGCAGAGTGTGTCATCACCCCGCGCTTGGCTTTACACCGTCCTGCGGCGAACCTGTTGGCGGGTGATGGAGCACTCAGACACCGTCCTGACGACGCTTCCCGCCGATTTCGCGGATCCAAAGGATCATCACCGTCAGTTCGATGAGCAAGACTTGGTCTCGAAGGCTTTGAGTCGGTTGGAGCGTAAGTTTCGCGATCCTTTTCTGATGGTGGCGATGGAGGGGCTCACGTGCCGGGAGGCCGCGCGGGAATTGGGTATCCCTCTGGGTACGGTTTTATCGCGCATTGCCCGCGCACGTGAGAGGTTAGAATACCTGTTGGCCCAATCGCATGACGCGACGGAAACGCGGACGACTGAACAAAAGCCCGCGTCGGATGAGGCCGGATCGGGAGGTGATCGATGAATCACCTGCGCCTTCGCAAATTAATCTCTGCCGTTGCATGCCTCCGTCGAGATGATCCTCTTCGAATGAAAACTCAAGAGCGACTCAAGACTGCCACGGATGAAATGCAGAAGGAAGCGGCACAAATCTTTGATCGCCAGTACCGATTCGGCCAAAAGCTGGCAAGTTCTCTGCCGCCGCCGGATAATCTGCGTGCAAAATTACTCGACATCCCGCATCAACATCAGACTGATTCCGATCATCGGAGTATGCGTCACGCACATTGGGTGAAGCTGGCATGTGCTGCAGTGTTGGTCCTGGTATCATGGATCGCCGTCCATCTGGTAGTTGAGCGCAGCTTATCCGCACGTCGGTATGCGTTTGCCACAACATTGGCTCACCTGAAACTGCCAAAGCTCTCCGGCACCGCGCCTCATATCCGCCGGTCTGCCGAAGCGATCGCTGCGCACACCGGGATGGGATTCAAAGCGGTCATTCCACATTATGTCGGCTACCGCCTGACGGGCTTCGCTATTCTAGCTGTGGGCGGGCAAAAGGGGGTCGTCACCTCTTGGCGCAGCGAGATGGGGCGACCCTGCACACTGGTGCAGTTGCCCGGTTCATTGGCACAAAAACTGTCGGTTCATAAGCCCGTGGTCATACATGTGAAGAATTCAACCGGATTGATTACCGCGACGGTAACGGTCTGGAGGGATGATCACGCGGGGTGCATGTGGGCGGAAATATTACCCGGAGACGTCAACTTTTACTTTCCGCGACTGACGCTGCACGGGCAGCCGATCTGAGCTTAGCTTATACCGGTTGACCGACGGCAATCAATCCGTCAATCAGCCAATGCCAGCAGTGCATGCAAATCCAAGGGCTTGGTAAAAATGTCGAGACGGCCGTCGGCAAGCTTGGGCCACTGTGCACGCGGGCGATCCCAATACAGCTCCACTCCATTAGAATCCGGGTCTTCAAAATAAACCGCCTCACTTACGCCATGATCTGCGGCGCCGACAAACGTAGTTCCAGCTTCAATCGCCCGTTTCACGGCAACAGCAAGATCGTGCCGCGTAGGATAGAGAATCGCAAGATGATAGATGCCGGTTGATCCCGGCGGTGGGGGGCTGCCACGGCGGCTTTCCCAGATATTCAGTCCGATGTGATGATGGTAGTCGCCAGCGCCGAGAAATGCGGCGGAATCGCCCATTTCCGCCATCAGGCCAAATCCGAGCACATCGCGGTAAAAAGTTACAGCCCGCTGCAGATCGGCAACTTTCAAATGGATATGGCCGATGCGCGTATCCGCAGGCGCACGGTAAACTCCGGACGGTGTGGTCGCATCCATGAATCATTGACTCCAATTAAGGGCCAGAAAGAGAAAGAGAAAGCCGGTATTAAAAATTAATCCCCGCGATCCCCGCATACACCCCAGTTAATGCCGTCATAATCACCACCGCGCCGACGAGCCATGCGTACCACCCCTTGAGTCGCCACCGCTCCGGTAAGGTGCGCAGAGCCAGCAGATACAGAAAGCCAAGAACAATCGGCAGCAGGAGTGCATTCATCACCTCGACTCCGACCGTCAACTTCACCAAATTGATCCCGGAGAGCACAATCCCCGCACCAACGAGAAGGCTCAAAAGGTAGACGGCATAAAACCATGGCGCTTCGAACGGATGATTGGCCAATGATCGCTTGTAGCCGGTGACCTCCCCCAACCCCCATGACGCAGTCAGTGATACGACGATGGTTGCCACCAGCGCCGCCCCGAGCATCCCCAGTGAGAAAATGGCGCGACCCCACCAGCTTCCAAGAATCGGCGTCAGCGCCCCGGCGATCTGCTGCACCGTGTCCAGCGGCACATTGGGATTTTTCAGACCGATGGTCGCAGCGGTAAGAATCAGCACCGCTGACATGATGATCTGCGTAACCACGGCTCCGATGGCGGTGTCCATCCGTTCCGCCTTCATATGGCTTTCATTAAGCCCTTTGTCAATGACCGCGGACTGCTGATAGAAAATCATCCACGGCATGATGACGGCGCCCACGTTCCCGGCAATCAGAAAGAGGTAATTGGAATTGCCCAGCGGTTGGTGTCCAAGAGCGGTGACCATCGCATGGAAAGAAGGGTGCGAAACTGCCGCCACCGCGACAAATGCGAGTTCAAATAGCCCAATGAGAATGGCAATCACTTCCACCTGCCGATACGTTCCGGTGGCGACAACGATGACCATGAATAAAACGGTCATGGAGATGCTGATCCACGGAGGGACGCCGAAAAGTTGCCCGACGCCCTCGATACCCGCAAATTCCGTCAGAAGTGCCCCTACGCATGAAACCATCAGAGTGGACACTGAAAGCCAGGCCCACCCCTTGCCGAAATGCTCGGATATCAACTCCCCGTGTCCCTTCTGAGTTATGAGGCCAAGCCGGACGGCCAGTTCCTGTGCAATGAAGAGAATCGGGATGAGAACAAGCTGAAAAATAAGGAGGCTGTACCCGAACTGGGCACCGCTTTGTGCCGCGGTAATGACGCTCCCTGCATCCGTGTCGGCAAGCATGACGACTAATCCGGGGCCGGCTACGAGGAGCAGGAGTTTCCAGAAGGGGAGCGGCCGCCGGCTCAACTTCCCATCCGTGGTGGGGGCATTACCAGCATCCAGGGTCTTCGGGCTATGGTCTGGCGCCGCCGCCTTTAGTTGAGAATCAGTCGGCATTTATCACTCCGTCGCGACCGAAAAATATCTCCCGATAAATGAGACTGAATCTCATTAAATGCGGGTGATCAGGTTATACTGGAAATGAGATTAAATCTCAACTATCAATCGAAACTTCCGCTTTTTATTATGACTGCCGCGACCTCTTTGCGGGCAAGGGGCATATGATCCCAGTCATTTGCGTGGGATAGCTCTTCCCTTGAAATAAAAAAGGGCGAGCGACCTGGTAATCGCTCGCCCATCGACTTTGAGCATCGAAATAATTCAACCGGCCGTCAGAACAATCCAATCGACGACGGCAATTCGGGATTGACGATGTTGAGAATGCGGAGTCCGGTCGATCCATTTGCGCCGGGTGAATTCACCGGTGCCCCCGCGACGTTACTGTTGATTTGGATCGTGTCAACGTGACCGTCGAAGAACAACGCATTGGCCTCGCCGGTGCTTGCGCTTGATGACATATGCCGATATCGCATACCCGTCACATTGTTAATGCTGTTGGGTATCACAATATCTTCATTGGTCGTCTCGCCGGAAACAAATCCATTCGCCGGTACCATGTAGTTCGGATCATTCATGTAAGGATGTGCATTTCCCGGCGTATTGCCATTGTTGTCCGCAATCCAATCACTCATGATCGGCCAAGAGCCGCCCCAGCTTGATGTCTGGGTGGCATCAGCTATCGCGATAGAGGTCGATGGCGCTTGGACGGCGGATGCACGCATCGTAACCGTCTGATCCCACCCCTGCCCCGGAGCATACGTCCAGAAGAAGTTCGGATTGGCGGCATAACTGGACCAGTACCAACCTAATCCGGACGGCGTCCACCCGGGGCCGAGTGCGGGTTTTATCGCCGATGCCGGGCAGACAAATGTACCCAGGTAGGCGGTATCCAATTGTGACGCCTCCGGGTAATTGGTGGTATTGGTGGCTGGCTGGTTCCAGCAGAACCGGACCGGATCGAGATTCCGATTGAACGTGTAGAGAAGGATATTCCATTCATCAGGCGGATAGAGCCCGTACGATGCGTCATACCCATTCCCATACGGAATGGCATCCTGGTAGGTATTTTCATACTCCACCAGGATTTGTCCGATTCCATTGAGGTTGGCTGCACACGTCGTGGTTAAGGCCTCCTCGCGTGCCTTGGCCAAAGCCGGAAGCAGCAACGAGATTAGAAGCGCGATGATGGATATCACCACCAGCAGTTCCACCAGGGTAAAACCCTGCCTTGTCAATCCCCGCGTTCTCATGACATATCTCCTTAAAAGTCGATGCTCAGTTGTGTTAATTGTCGACGCCTCACTTCAGGCCGGTATACGCCTGCCCAAACGCCGTCCGGCGAGCATGAGCGCCGCTGCACCACCAAGACCCAGCAATCCCATCGATGCAGGTTCAGGTGTTGGTGCCCCGCTGGCATCAAACGTCATTCCGACCAGATCGGTACTGGTGCCAAATGGGTTGTGGGTGAAGTAACCGGTCACTGTGGGCGATGCTGCGGCCGAAACAACGATGGTGTCGCCGGCCTGTGCCCCTGTAATATTAAAAAAGTAGAAACCCAGATTTTGGGCGGGATCAATGTTGACAGACGTCGAAGCCGTTCCATCGGAAACCTGAAGTTGCGAAAGTGCATCGGATCCCTGCGGTGTGATCACACCCAGTTTGAAGGAACTTGGCGTCCCGGCCCCAAGTGATATATCGAAAAGTTTATACAGGGTTCCGGTGGTGGTGCCGGTTTCCCCGCCCTCGCCCGTCTGAATAGCATCACCGGTGTTCGCAATATTGTTGGCAACAGGGTAGCTTCCGGCATACGGCTGGCCGGAAATATGAATCGCCGGGTACCCGTAGGCTGCCGCCATGAAATAATCCGATGAAGCCAGGCTCGGATCCATCGAAATGTTGCCAACCGTTCCGGTACTCGTCGTTGTCGTGAGCCACGATGGAAGTGACTCGAGGGTGGCAATGGTGAATTGATTATAAGAATAATTGACATCCTCCGCAGTTGGCGCTGTGCCCGTTTCGGTATACCCGTAAGTTACACTTGAGGGCACAACCGTCCCAAACATGATATAGCCCGACTGGCCGTAACCCGCTGTGCCCACGGTTGACGAGGTGCTACCCATCGGAACGGCGACGGTTTCATTGAGTGTTGAGTTGCTGGTTGTGGAGTTGACCAGCGAAATGGTCGCGGCCTGCGAACTGCCAACTCCTGCCAAAGCACCGGCAGCAAAAACGGCAGAACTGAGAATGACCTGAATGGAACGTTTCATAGAACGTAACCTCCCAAAGAAAAGAGAAAGCATCTGAACCGACAACGTGCGATTGAATAACACTTCCAACCGCCGGGTTCTTCGTCGAAAATCGATGCTCACTCTTTCACCTTTGGCGGTCTGACGAGTCTGTTTCATCTCTGCGGCAGACCTCTTTCCAGTGGTATTTTATCCCTATCATCCACTGGACGACCCAAATAACAGTTCCTGGTTGCGATTCGAAACCGTAGGTTATATGACCAACAGTTTATGCAACTGTTACAAAGTGTAGTCCATAGGCCTGTTGATGTCAAGTGAAATCTTGAGGATTTTTTTTAGGATTAAATTCACCTCATTTGCGGCTTTTTACAGTTTTTTTGCGTCTTTTTCAGCGATTTGTGGTATTGCCTCCCTATTGGGGGTGACAGCCCGACGCTGGTGGGCCACCCATTATCGCTCCTGGAGCCATCATCATGCCGTGTGGGAAACACGGTTTGGCGAATTTGGCGTTATCCACGACATCGCGACGTCAATCCATCGTTTCCTCGCCCGGACATAAATATTAAAGTTCCGGACGCAATTGATCTTGTGTTTTGTAACGTGCAATGACCACTCGCCGCATGGTCTTCGGCTGTTCCATCATTCAACGCCTCTGCTCATCGGTTTCGGTCAGCTCCGCACCGATGCGATCACGGGGATTCCCCGTCGCCGCAACTGAACAATATTCCTCGACGGAGTATACTTGCGGTAGGATGGTCATATATCCGGAAGCCTCCCCGGACAGAAAATCTCGGAGAGATTTTTGGGGCGGCGATAAAAGCGGGAATGGCTGTTCATTTTTGAATTGTGGTGCGACGATGACTCTTCCGATGGGTGCTGAATTCATGCGACGGCAGCGCAAAACCACCGCAGTATCGCTGACCGGTGCCTCCCGCGCGATTCCGCGATGCTGGCGATGGGCTCTGCGCCTCATGGTTCTGCTTCTACTCCCCGCGCTGGCGGGAATGCTTCCCATGGGGCCCGGTCCGGTCATCTCGGTTCCCCCGATTATTATTAAAGTCCGTCCGGGAATTGGAAAAAGTTCCACCTTCAGGGGAGTCTCCGTTAATATCTCATTCTCCGCTCAAGATCAGATGCGCAAGGCCAGACGCCTTATTCGCAGTGGACATCTGACCCGGGCCCTGATGATTTACCAGCATGTGCTCGAGACCCTTGGCACGCATCTGATCAAAATTCATCATGCTCGATATATCTCCCTGCGTGATTATGTTTGGCAAAAACTTTATCAATCGCCGGCAGTGCGGAACGGCCTTTACGATCAGATATTCGGTTTGATCGCCGCAAAAGCGATCAACGCGGCTCGAAGCCGACATGATCCGGATGCAATCCTCACAGCGTGCAATAAATATCTGTTGACAGCGGCGGCCGTTGACGCTCTCATACATCTGTCCGACCGTTACTTTGAAGCGGGACACTTTTCCCGGGCGCTCCGTATTGATCGGGAATTGCTTCCCGATCCGGCCGCAGAACATCGGCGACCATCCATTCTTTTCCGGGCGGCCTTGGCGGCGCGAATGGCGAACCGCCCGCGTCTGCTGGCGGAATACCGGAATGAACTGGTAAAACAATATCCCGCCGCACAGGGCACCGTGCAGGATCACACCCGGAATCTCGCCGATGCGCTGACTCAGATTCTCCCCCAACTGACAGTGCCGAATCGGTCCGGCTCGGTCTACGCCGGCACGATTCCGCCGCGAAAAGCGGTCACGGTTGATGATCATGCCGTCCCCAACACCGTCCTCTGGAATCGAACCTTCGGCAGCTTGAAAATCAAGCTTCCTCATGGCGAGCCCGCCGCACAAGTCCTGATGAATTCCATCACCAATGAGTTGAGTGTCTTTGGCCTTAACGGCACCCCTCAAACTGCCTCTGAAGAAAATCGGCTCATGTTCTCCTTTCCCACGCTCGGTCATCGGGTTGTGTATGTTGATACATTGAGCCGGATCGAGGCGCTCAGCACGAGTTCAGGTTATCCGCATTGGACATATCCCGGCGCCAGAACTCAATCCAACGGCGAATCAATCGCAAATCTGGCATTTATCTCCATGGAGGCCGATCAGATATCCTGTTCGGTTGCACATGGTCGCGTTGTCGGCCTGTTGACGACGCGAGTCGGGACCAATAGCCCCGGTAATTCGTATCCGATCAATCCGATGTACGCTTACATCTACCATCCGCAGGCGTACAGCGTGGTGTGCCTGCGTGCACTTAATGGTCATCTCCTCTGGACTCTCCCATCCCGTTCCATAACCGGTATGGTCATCTGCTCCCCTTTGCTCACCCGAAATGGTGTTTTCCTGCTGACGGCCGACCGTCAGGGAATCGGTATGCAGGTGCGCCTTTCGGCTGTAAAACTGAATCCAAAAAACGGCTCCACACTCTGGACACATTATCTGTGTACCATTTCCGGACCCGCGTTTGAGTCTCCATCATTGAACGCTCAGGCGACTGCCGCCGCCGGACGCCTGTACATTGCCACCGGCGCCGGGGCGGATATGGCGGTAAGTCAGCGAAGCGGACGCATATGCTGGCTTGACTATACGGTTGATCCTGTCCCCGCATCCAACAACCCCTTTGGCTACGGTGCGCCGGTTCTTCGCATCCCGCCTTGGAGATTGAATCCTCCAATTGTAACTCATCGATATGCCATCATGGCCGTTTCCGGAGCTCATCGCCTCTGGCGGATCGATGTTTTTCGGCGAGCCAGTGGACGCCGGGTGATAAGTTTTGCTCCCCCCTCCAGACTTGGTCTGACGATTCTGGCGGGCGTAACCGACAAGACCATCATCCTCACCGGCACGCGAACCGCCGCCTTCGATCTCACCACCGGAAAGCTCCTCTGGAGCAGTTCCCGGTCGTACGGCGACCCCGTTGCCCGCCCCGTCCTGACCACCGGATTATTATATCTCCCCACACACCATGACCTCATCGCCGAGCGCCTCACCGATGGTCATCTGGTCATGCGCGAGCCGTGGCCAATGGCGCAGAACGGCCTCCGTGGAGAGCCCGGAAATCTGTTGGTCGGACGCCACGGCCTTATTGCCGTTAATGATGATTCAATTTATTCCTACGCCCGCTGGAAGACGGCGCTGACCTATCTCAACGCCCGCATCCGCCGCGAGCCCAATCATCCAGAAAATTACCTTACCCTTTCTCAGGTCGCATTTGCCGCCGGTCATATATCGCTCTGTAAAAAAGCTCTGAATCAGGCGCTGGCGGTTGCCCGGAAAACAAATTCCGGCGAGGGAACTTTCAATCTTCTCTTCCATGGGGCCATGGATTTTGCTTCCAGATCCGTCACGGATCATCATCTCAAGTCGTCCGATGTGACATTCTTTTTTCATGAGGCGGCGGAAACTGCCCACGTGCCGAGCCAGCAGGCTCGGTGGCGATTCGCCCTAGCACGCTATCTGCTTCATCAACATCATCCGCGCCGCGCCCTGACCCTCTGTCAGCAGGTTCTTGCCGATAAATCCATGCGTAGCGTCGCCCTGACCGTCAACAGAAATTCACTTCCTGCGGAAGCGGTACTACCGGCATTCATCAAGTTGCGGATCATCAAACTCTATGGCGCCGCCGTCTATCAGCCGTGGAAACTCATGGCCGACAAACTCATTTCATCCGCTGCCGGATCCCGTAAGCAACTCGCTGAGGTCGCCTACGGTTATCCAAACAGTCCGGCGGCACCCATCGCGGCAAAAGCTCTGCTTCATCTGCTGATTGCTGATCATCATTGGAAAGCGGCGTGCCATGTTGCATGGATGGCGCTCGCCGGAATCCCGCGTGTTCCATCCACCTGCGATGTCAAGGTCGCGCTGGCAACCGCGTTACTGCATCTGCACCACGATCGGGAATCGCATGTGGTCGCCCGGGCGGCGCAGGAGTGTCCTCAAATAACCAACGCCCAGGCATCGGCGTTGCAAGCCTTGCTCTCATCCGTCGCCGCTCATGCGTTATCTCCCGCCCCTGCCATGAATTTTACGGCAAACTCCTCATTTTCGATTTCTGAACCGGTCCGCGGGCGGCTGCTCATCCCAGCGCAGACGGGGCAGCGCTGGCGCTGCCGGTCCGGCATGTTCATCGTCGTTCCTCACAGCGCGAAGCTGAAATGGATGCAGTCGGATGGCGCTATCTCCGACTGGCATTTGCATCTGCGGAATTCCACGCAGCACCTAGCACCCGGCCCGCATGACGCCCCAATTGTAAACTTGGGCAAGGATGGCCGTCTGGCACTGGTTGCGACGTACGGCGGTGTGGCTGTTCTGGTCTCACATCGGTCTGTCTTCGCCATAGACATCAAAACCGGCCTGTTACTCTGGCAGCGACATCTCAGAAGTTTATTAACGCCGAAGTCGGTTCAGTCTGAGCACGGGTATTCGGATGCGAACCCGCCGATTCAGCCTTTCGTTCCCGCCTCACCCCAAACCAATTTTGTCTACATCAACGGCGTTATGCAGGCGGCGGCTCCTTCCGGCGTTAACATGGAGCCATTATTGCCGGTGATGGCCCGAATCGTTCGCTTTACCGGTCCGATCCAGTTTAACTTTGTCCGCTGGACTCCATCCGGATTGCTCATCGGTGTCGGTACTCATCTCATACTGCTCGATCCGAAAACCGGAAAAGCCATCTGGCCCAGCCGCCTTTCCATTAAGCCCTATGGTAAGCTGACGGCTGCTCGGACAATGGGCACGTCTCTGATCCTTGCCTTTGGGCGTCAATATCATCGTCTGATTGCCGTTAACGCCTCTGACGGTCGTCTCGATGCCGCTGTGTCTCTCTCCGCTCCGGGCGGATACCGGAGGATGCTTACCGGTCCCGACGGCCTGATTTATCTTTTCGGCAGTCGCCGCACTTCCGCATTTAAATTAACCCCGACAGCGTTGAGTCTGGTTTGGAGCCGCCGCGTGATCAACCCGATGCCGCGCCTCGCGGCGCGGACGTTTTTGGGGGTTGTGGAACTTCAGCACCACGGAATCATCTGCTTCAATGCCGCAACCGGTACTACACGATGGCACATTCCGATGCTCGCCGGTGCTATGAGTGGAATCCCTGCCGACGATATGGATTTGACGGCTTTTGGCGATACCGTCATTGCACGCACGCCATACAATTTATCCGCTTATTCGGCTGATTCCGGCGCCATTCGCTGGCGGGCCGAAATCAGGACGCGCCAGACGCCGCCGCTGGTCCGCATGCAACTTGCCGATCCGGACCTCGCACTCCTGGCCTGTGGTCCCGCCGGAGCTTTGAATCGCAGCGAAAAATTAATATTGATCAATCAACGCGATCGGCACGGCCGGCTTGATAACGGATCCATCGTCCTGAGCAAGCCGCTGGTGATTTCCGCTACCGACGGCAACGGCCCGGTTATCCAGTCATGGTACGTGTTGGACAACAGCATCATCTTCTCCCTTGACGGACGGATATTCGCGTATCATGCCCGCAGATAAATGACCGGTGGCCGTCTTCGCTTGATTGATGTGCATTTTCGATTCTAATCGAGCATAGTGCCGCAGGCGAACGGCCCGTATGAAGGATGTATAGATGAGTGCGGACATGACGACTTCCGATTATGGCAATGCGGTTCTGAATTCACCCACGTTTCGACAATTCAGAATTCTGCTGGCGGTGGCCGCATCGTGCGTGATCTTCTACACCATCGGCATGCGGGTGATGGTCATGCCACGGTTGGGGGGCGCCGGCACCATCGCTTTCGGTCCGCTGGGGTCCTGGGTTGCACCGGCCGGCCTCGTCGCGGCATTACTGCTCAGCATGGTGGTCTCCGCTTTAATCACCTTCCCCGATGGTCCTCATACCGGCCTCTTTGGGGCCGCGGCCGGACTCTGTGCCCTGGCCGTGCGCATCGGCACGATTAAATTTCCCCTTTTATCTCAGTATCACCATCCCTCGGCGGTGTATCTTCCATTGGTGGCGCAGAGTGCGTTTTTTCTGGTCTGGGTGCTGCTGGCGGCACTGGCCGCGCGGGTCATGCAGCCATGGTTCACGGCCGTCAGACCGTGGCCTCTGAGTGTTGGGGTACCGTGGCCGATGCGACATGATGCCGATACAGCCGTTCCTGAAGGCTTTCCATCATCCACCGACTGGCTGGTACGCACCAACCGGGAGGGAAAGCCCGCCCGGCCGGGCTTCGTCGGCGGTGTGCTCGCACTATTGGTGATCATTCTGATCGCCTTGGTCATGGAGTTTATTACTCTGCGTTCCCTTGAGCCCGGGCAGGCGATATTTGCACTGATCATCTCGTTTTACGTGGCGGCATTCGCAGCTGGGCTGGTTTTCAAGCGGGCACCGGATGTGGTGTATCTCTCGGCCCCGCTGGTCACCGCTGCGATCAGTTATCTGGTCTCATGGCATATGAAAAGCCCATATCCAGGCTATCCCGGCTTTGCTCCGGCCAATGCGCTGCCTGTCTATTACGCCTCCGCTGGTGTGGTCGGCGCGTTGATGGGATATTATTCCGCCATGCGTGCGGTTCATCACAGTGCTCTCGAGCAGTCCCACGCCGATCAGACCAAAGGAAATTGATGGAGTCGAGCGGCTTGCATGCCCAAACGTGAGCTATCCATCTCGCTTGCCGCCAAGTGCCAGCTCCTCTTCGGTTTCGCCGTCATCATCATTATCACCGGCGCCCTGATGGTTCCTTGGTTGCGGATGGAACAGCTTGCCAATCGTGAGCCGGTTTACGAGGCGGGGGTCCTCACTGATCTGGCGCTGCGGAACATTCACCGCGTTCCGTCAGCGAAGCCGAATCGGCACGTTGGACCCCGGATGCCAGCCATGCCTCACACGGGCCATATCATGCCCGCCCGCATCATCACCCTTGTTGGCAGACAGGCTGCAAAGCCGAAGCTTGATCCCATCACCGAGCGGGCTCTGCGGTATTTTCGCCGCCATCCCAACCGGCACCATTACGGCTACGTTCATCAGAATTCCCGCCATACGCCCATTTATTATCAAATCACGGGCGTTTACGCCACCCGTAACTGTCTGGAGTGTCATCAGGCGTGGCGGAGGTTGTTTCCGCCGCGTGCGCCAGCCCGCGGGCCCGCCACGCTGCCCGTCAGCGCAGTCAAACCTCTTACCAAAGCGCTTGTCGCGCTGGTGCGGGCCCAGGTTCCCGTTCGGCTGGATCAGGATCAACTGCTGCTCAACCGTGTGGTAATCATCGTCTCGGGGCTTATCGGTGGTGCGCTGGCCATTATTGTATTTTATCTCATCACCACGCGGCTTATTCTCCAGCCTGTCAGGGTGCTGCGCAATACCGCGGAGAAGGTATCCCGTGGCGATCTGAATATTCGGTCCGCTATCTCCACCGGCGATGAATTTGAACAACTTGCCGAAACGTTCAACAACATGCTCAGCACGCTCCAGGCCTCTCAGACGCAGCTTGAGGCCACCAACCGGAGTCTCGATACCCGGTTGATTGAACTATCCAGAAGTAATGTCGATTTGAATCAGGCCAATAAAATCAAGACCGATTTTCTCACCAATGTAACCCACGAGTTGCGAACCCCTCTCAATGCCATTCTCGGGTTTACCGACCTTCTCATGACCAGCAATGTCGTGACCGAAGACCCGAAACTGCTGCGATACACCGAGAATATCCAGTCCAGTTCCCGGCAACTTCTGGAACTGATCAACGATCTGCTCGATCTGGCTAAGATTGAAGCCGGCAAGATGGTACTTCGGCCGCAGCGTCTGGTGGTGCCTGATATCTGCGAATCACTCATCAATTTCATGAAACCGATGGCCAATAAAAAAACATTGAATATGAGCCTGACGGTCAATGGCCCGATTCCGATGGTGGTCACCGACCCCGCCCGCCTGCAGCAGATACTCTTTAACTTTCTCTCGAACAGTATTAAATTTACGCCGCCGGACGGCTCCGTCCGGGTTACGATTGAAAATGCCGATGCCGCCACCGTGGCCATTTCCGTCACCGACACCGGGCCCGGGATCGCACCCGAACAGCAGGAGGCGATTTTTGAAAAATTCCATCAGCTTGACGCTTCGGTTACCCGACAGCATGGGGGGACGGGTCTGGGCCTGGCCATCAGCCGCGAACTGGCAACCATGATGGGGTGCACAATCACACTCGTCAGTGCCGTCGGGCACGGAGCGACGTTTACCCTGCTGCTTCCGGTTGAATTTCCACATCCGCCGCAGGAATCGCCGGCGTGACGGGCCGAGCCAATCCCGCCGCCAATTCAATTCTGCCGATGCGGCGCTGAAGCCCGATATGCAGTAAAAATGCCGCCGCCATAAGTCCCGCCGAAAGTATCCCCAGAGCCACGTGACCGGGAAATCGATCCCATACTGCACCGCCGAGCACAGACCCCACCGCACCGCCAAGAAAATAGCATGACATGAAAATAGTATTAACCCGACTGTTGAACGTCGGTGGCAGCACCGAATAGATGCGTGTCTGATTGGAAACCAATCCCGCCTGCACACCCAGATCCAGCAGAATCAGGCTCGCGATAAGCCCCACCATCGAACCACCGGCCCATGCCAGCACCAGCGCCGATATCCCGGCAATGACAATCGATACGCCAAGAGTAAATGCCGGCCCCTTGCGATCTGCCAGCCGTCCGACTATCGGCGCCGCCGCCGAACCGGTGATTCCCACCAGCCCCAGCACTCCCGCTACCCACGGTCCGTCATGAAACGGGGCTCCCGCCAGCATGAATGCCAGCGTGCTCCAGAAAACGCTGAAGACGCAGAACAGCAACGCCCCTGTGACACATGCCGCCTGAATCAGCGGTGCCCGGTGGAGAATGCCCGGCAGCGATCGCAGCACCTGCACATAATTCAAATTGGTGGATCGACCCGAGTGCGGCAGATATCTGGCGACGACAATCACCAGTAAGATCATCACGCCCGAGGCGATAAAAAAAATGGCCCGCCACCCCAACCAATTCCCTGTCGCCCCCGAAATCGCCCGTGAAATCAGGATGCCCGCAAAGATACCGGACATGACGATTCCAATCGTCCGCCCGCGTCGATCCGGCGGTGCCAGTTGGGCCGCGAATGGTATCGAAACCTGCGGAATGACCGTAAAAAGCCCGAGAAAAAAACTTAGAACCACCAGTACCGAAAAACTCGGTGCCAGCCCGACCAGCAGAAGCAGGGCGGACACAATCAGCAATTTTCCCAAAATAAGCCAGCGTCGGTCGATCGTATCCCCCAGCGGCACAAATAACAGAATTCCAAGGCCGAACCCCAATTGTGTCATGGATGGCACCGTGCTTGCGGTGGCGACGGAAACGCCGAAGTTGCGCCCGATCAGGGCCAGCAGCGGCTGATTGTAGTAGATGTTCATGACCGTCAGACAGGAAATCACCGCCAGCAGGAACGTAATACGGTCGCGCCGCCGATCATCCATTTCATGTGTCAAAGGTCGTTTCACTCAGTGCTTCCATAAGTCCATTTTGCCGCGGCATTTTTCTCCCGCTCGCAGCGGAGAGTTCCGGACATTCGTCAGAATCATAGGAGGCCGGATCGCCGTGGCAAACGGAAGGGGGGCGTCGGTGTCCGCATCGTCTTTAGCCGTCGGCTGTGCATGGCGCGGAGTTGCGTAACTCGCAGCGACATTAACTCTAACCGCAATGAACTCGAAGGGTATCAGGTTCGCAGAGGTTGAGTCACTGGATTCACCCGCTTCGTCGCGAGCTTTAGTGCTCCTACGTTGAGATAGGGTTACCCCTCCGTGTTCCCTGAAGGTGAAGATCGCACCCGCACCTCTCTCGGCATGGTTCCCCATGCTTACGTCTCGAATGTTCCACCTTCTCCATCCCCGGCAGCCCAGGCGCACGATTTGCACGCAAGCGTCACCACACCCCTGTCCTGCCGCTCCGGATTTCGCCCGTCTGGTTTTACGCCCCGCGAATCATCCCTTATTGTAAATGGATGATGAACGCGGCGGCGGAAGGCCAACAGTTACTTTTGGATGCCCGGCAGGTGGTGCAATCCGAGGCGGAAGCGCTCGGCACGCTGGTGAATCGGCTTGATGATGCCGTTCCGAGGGCTATCGAACTTATTTACGCCCATACCGGCCCCGATAAGCCGGGGATATTGGTGGTATCGGGGATCGGCAAGTCGGGCCTTGCGGGACAGCGAATCAGTGCCAGCTTCGCCAGCACCGGTACTCCGTCTCACTTTCTTCATCCGGTTGAGGCCCTGCACGGGGATTTGGGCCGCGTTCGACGCGGCGACATCATGCTGATGCTATCCTACGGCGGCGAGACACAGGAATTGCTTCGTCTGACGGATTCTGTTAAGCGCAGCGCCGTCACGACGATTGCCATCACTTCCAGCCGCAAAAGTTCGCTGGGGCGTCTGGCGGATATCACCATTGAACTCGGCAATATCGAGGAGGCATGTCCGCTTCGCCTGGCCCCGACCACCAGCATCGCCTGCATGAGTGCGGCGGCGGACGCACTGGTTCTCGGGGTGATGGGCAAAAGAAATTTTTCCGCAGCGGATTTTGCGGCTTTCCATCCTGCCGGGTCGCTGGGCCGAAAACTGCTGCGCGTTGCGGATGTCATGAGCTTTCGCGCCGGAGAAAATCTGGTGGTGGTTCGCGAAGAACAGACCCTTCGTGAAGCGCTCTCCATCGAGCATGCCGTCGGACGCCGGGCGGGCGCCTTGGTTATCATCAATCATCAGGGGCTGCTCTCAGGGATCTTGACCGACGCCGACATCCGGCGGCGAATTGCCACTCAGGAAACCATCCTCGATGTTCCGGTCGCCGGCTTCATGACCCGCAGTCCCAAACGCATCAATCCCGACCGGCTCGCGAGCGAAGCGCTCGAATTGATGAATCGCCACCGCATAGACGAGTTGCCGGTTGTGGATGAATCGGGTCGTCCTGTCGGTATGATTGACGTTCAGGATATTGTAAGCCTGCAGATTGCAGATTAAGTCTTTCAAGGAAGATACAGGAGTCAGACGATCATGAGTGAAATTGCACGGCCCATATATGAACTTCTCACGCCGGAGGTTCAGTTGCTCATCCTCGATGTGGACGGAGTGATGACCGACGGCGGCATTATTCGCGATGACAGCGGTCAGCAGATCAAACGCTTTCATGTGCGTGACGGGTCCGGATTGGTTATCTGGAGGCGGTTAAATCGGCAGGTGGCCATAATCACCGGCAAAGAGAGCCTCGTCGTCCAGCACCGCGCTGAAGAACTCGGTATCCAATACGTATATCAGAACGTCTCTAACAAACTGGAAATATTTGACGATCTGCTTCAGCAACTCGGGTTTGATGCCCAGCAGGTTGCCTATATAGGCGATGATCTGCCCGATCTGCCCGTCATGCGTCGCTGTGGTGTGCCCATCGCCGTCGCGGATGCCGCTGAGGAAGTGAAGGCCGAAGCACGTTATATCACCCGATATCCGGGCGGCCACGGTGCGGTGCGGGATGCGATAGAATGGTTGTGCAAATCGATGAATTTGTGGGAACAGGTCCTTGCACGCTACCACTGATCGGCATCGATGAAGGAAGTAACCGCGTTTTTGGATGATTGAGCCGCATGGTCGGTAGACGCCTGCTTATTTACATACTCAGTCTCGCCTTGGTTGTGGGGGCGTTTCTCTGGCTTAAGTCGAGATTCTTCGCGCTTGGGGCAGCGCCCGGCGGGCATCGCCTCAAGCCCATCAAGATCCCCTCCGGCACCGGCGGGTCCAATCTGGTCATGGTGGACAGGGATAAAAATGGGCGCCTGCTTTATGTCCTCAAATTCCATCGTGCCATTCCCAAAGGCAGCGGACGCTACCATCTCGTTAAACCCCGCATGAAGTTTTACGGCAGTCATCACACCACCATTTTCGTTACCAGCGACTACGGTGATGTTTCCGTTGATCAACTCGGCGGACCGCTGTCCAATCATATTTATCCCCGCAAAGGCCGACTTTACGGACATGTCGTCATTACCATCGGCCCGGAAAACAGCTTCATCAGGGGAGACGATCACCGGCAAAAAGGGCAGTTTCAAATTACGCTCAGTCGACCGGTCAACTTTAATTATCAGGAGGGGCTTATCACCAGCCGGGGGCGGGTCGTCGTGCATGGTGATCGTGTGGCATTTGCCGGAAGACGCCTGACATGCGAACTGAATGTCACCACCAAACGCCTGGATTATCTCCAGGTTGCCCATGGTGATTACCTGACCCTGAAAAATATTAATGCGGCAACGACGGCCTCGACTTCGACCCGTGCCTCCGGTTCGGCACCCCGGGCGGTTCCGAAAACGCAAGCGCCATCCACCTCTCAACCGGGCGGCGACCATAAAAGCAAGTTGGTTGAAAAAGGACACGCTGCTGGAAAAAACCGGCAGTCAAAGGCATCGCCCGCACCGGCTACCCATCCGGCCGCACCTGGGCTCTCCGGTTCCGTTTATGGCATGGTCTTTACTGAAAAAGTCAGGGTTACTTTTGGTGCTGAGCGGTTAGCCGCCCATCGGCTGCGCCTCTATTTCTCGTCGGCACGCAGCAACAGCGGTGTCGCCGGAAAAACCCAATCCCCACAAACGCAACCCATGACACTCTCGACCACAACCCAACCTGCAACGGGTAAAACCGGCCGCCCTGCGACACATCCGAAAGGGCACCCGTCGAACCCTGCCCCTGCCGCAAATACCGGCCGCAATTTGGTAGTGCACTGGAGCGGGCCACTGATTTTGCGCCCCGTGCGGGAGCGGCACGTTGGATTGCGGAACGTTCAGGATGTGATCCTGCAGGCATTCGGCCGCAGCGGCGATCCGGTGGTCATGCATGATGGACCCGCTCGCCTTGCCTATGCCAGTGAGGTCCGCTACCACACCGCCACTCGGCGCCTCCGAATGCAGGCCGACGGATTGGCCCCGATTAAATTTATCGATGCCCACCTCGGGCACATCACCTGCCGCAGCCTCCTTTACGCGGCGAATTCCAATCGGCTCAATCTCACCGGCCCGGGACAGTGGACGTATACGCCGAAAGGTTCGGCCTCGCACGGGTGGCAGGGGGGGTGGCAAAATCAGATGCAGGTCGTCATGCGCCGTTCTGGTCGTCGCGGTAAGTCCTCGATTAAATCGCTCCGGCTCTCCGGTCGGGCAGTGTTTTTCAATAAAACCTTCCATCTTCAGTCCCATACCATGCACGCCCTCTTTGCCGCCGCACCCAATGGCGGGGCCGTGCTGCGCCGCTTCATTGCCCACGGCCATGTGCAGATGCGCTCAGCGCTGGGTACGCCCGCACGTAAGGCGCGGCACGATGACACACTCACCGCCGATACCGTGCGGCTTTCAACGGCAGTCAATCGCACCACCGGAGTTCGGCAACCATCGAGTCTGTATGCGGCGGGGGGGGTACATCTTTCCTTCTATCAGACCGGTGGTGGCGCCGGGTTGGGGCTTTCCGTCGGCGCCGTCCGGCGCACTGCCCCCGTCGGAAAATCGCCCCGCCGTTATGATCTCCAATCTGATTTTCTCCGCGCTCAACTGCAAAATATCTCATCCGCAACGCCCGCGGGCGGAAAGCATCCAATCGCAACGGGTGCGCCCGGTCGATTTACCGTCGGACGGTTTCACGCCTGGGGTCGGGTCTCACTGGTTATTTCCGGCGCATCACAACCCATCACCGCAACCTGTTCCGATCTGCGCGGAGATCGCCGCACCAAGCTCGCCACCCTCCGCGGCAATGTCGCTTCCGACCGACCGGCCCGCATCGCCGAGCAGGACAATTGGCTTTCCAGTCAACTCATTACGCTTAATGGTGAAAGCGACGATCTGAATGTGCCTGTGGCCGGGAAGCTGTACCTGACCAACCGAGGCGGAAAATCGCCCACCCATCTGCTTCTGGCCTGGAAGGGGCGCATGTACTTTCGAAACAAAGTCGGTGAGGCCACATTCTTCTCGCATGTAACGGCCCAACTGGTCGGTCAGCCGCTGCGAAAGAGTCGCCTCACGGCACCGGTGCTTCAGGTCACACTTCGGGGACGCCAAAAAGGAGCTCTGCGTGTGAGTGAAATCTACGCCTTTACCACCCGCAGGAATCAGAGCGTTCAGGCGGAAGATGTCAGCTACAACACCGCCAAACTCATCGATACACGTCTGTTCATCGAGTGCCACCGTCTGCGTTATAACGCCCGCAAAGCTCATCTGCTCATCGCCGGGCACGGTAAACTTTCATTGGAAAATTATCGCCGATCGGTCCACTCTGTCGCAACCACCTCCGCACCAACCAGCCGGGGGCAGTCCGCGTTCGCCTGGAGCAAATCGCTCGACTATCGCGGCTCGACCGGACGCCTCATCCTGGCGGGCAATGTACGGCTCGTCTATCGCCCGATGCGTCCGTTTGTGCTTTCACGCAGCATCACCGGGGCTTATCATGGGCCCAATAAAGGATTGATACTTCTTGATGCCGCCCGGCTGATCGCCACGCTTCGGCGAACCGACAAAACCACCTCCGGCGCCGTGGCCCTTGGAATGGGAGGTCCCGCGAAGCTCAAATCCGTTCGCGCCGACCGGGCCGCTCTGGAGCTTTCCGGCGCCCGCCTCACCGCGGACGTACTTTCGTTTGAAGCACATAAGCAGATCGCCACCGCCTACAGCGCCGCAGGCCGCGATGCCCACATCACCACGCCCAATGGCAAACTCAACGCCGCCGCGAAGGAAATCATCTGGCGGCTTGGTCGATCATCTCAGACCGCCATCACACTGATTCAACCGCGGGCCGGCGGATCCATGCCGTAGTGGGCCGGCTACACGAATCGCCTGATCATTGACTTTCAGATAATAAAGATGGCCGCCGCGATCACGGTCGTCCAGAGTCCGTTCTTATCCCCCTCGGCTGTCTGCACGATATTTCGTGCCCGCACGGTGTAGCCGCTCATCCGGTAAATTTCCTTACGCTCGTCATAATTCTTCGCCGGATCAAATTCGATCCCCAGCGTTGTGGCCAGCATGGTTACCGCCGCGTCATCCACCTCATCACGCAGTCTTTCTTCGGTCAGGCCATACCCCTCGAAGTGGCTGATGTAACCGTATTGATCCTTAATGGCCTTGGCCACCGCCACGCCGGCACCGATGAGCCGGTTCGGTTCATTGGAGGCGACCTCGCTGATCACACCGTAGGCCACCTGTCCCGGACTCAGATAACTGATCCCTTCGCGGGCGTTAATGAATTTACAACGGGCTGGTACAATCCCCGATACCTTCACAAGATTAAATTTTTGAATACCGGCGTTCCGGTACGCCAACTCCAGCGACTGCGCCCGAAAGCGATGTCTTCCCGATCCGCGCGTCAAAAACAGCTTGCTGGGTATCTGCGGCAGATGCTCTGAGGCCATTGAAACTCCCGAAATCAACCTTCAACCCGTGCGATTTATAACCGCCTTACGCCGAAAATTAAAATCATCGTTCTTCACGCGCCCGGGTCCGTGCACAATACCCAAGCCTTCCACACGGGCGATCACGGGCTCGGTCGAAAAGCAGCCGGGCAAAAAAAAGGCCGGACTGCGACACCACGGTCGCAGCCCGGTTTTTTTAGCAGCCTGTAAGCCGAATCTTGTACCCGCTCAGGGGCGGTGGTCATTTATCTGGGATCGACATTGCTGCCGATCTCTAGCGACCTACCCGAGGCCGTGCTGATCCTGCGCGCTGATTCCCGCAAGCGGGAGCTTCGCACACCGGGATCAAATTGCCTGTGATTGTTTGACGGGGGCATCACAGGCACGCCGGGCCGGCGCGTTGGCCTCCTATTTGGTCTTGCACCTGGTGGGGTTTACCATGCCGCTGCCGTCACCGGCACCGCGGTGCGCTCTTACCGCACCTTTTCACCCTTGCCATGCAGACTTTCGCCTGCATTCGGCGGTCTGTTTTCTGTGGCACTTTCCCGCACCCGGCTCAAGCCGGATCCGGTGGGCGTTACCCACCACCATGCCCTGTGGTGTTCGGACTTTCCTCCCGTCAGGTTATGACGAGCGACCACCCGGCTGCTTACTTTCTATTATAACCGATACCCGACGCCGCCGCGAAACGGCTCATTGAGTTCGCGAATATGAAAGCCATCTGTCGCCCCGCGGGCCCATCATGCCTACCGAGCCGGTTGCGGCTTTCGACCCACAGGGGGAATTGCCGCTGCCTGAGTGCGGTCGCCAGCACCCGGGCCGGGAGCTGCGCCGGCGTTACCCGCATCACCTTCCAGACCGAATAAACGCCGCAGTACCAGCAGCAGCGTATCCCCTTGAAAATAGGCGGGGGGAAGGCGGAGATTAACATTTTTTTCATCAATCGGACGAACCGTTCCCGGCGCCTTCGCCAGCAGAGGGCCCGCCTCCCTCAAATCGCCAAAATGAAACACCACATCCGGCGCCTTCGAGATCAAACTGATGATCGATTTCTCCGCTGCGGCAATTCGTAACTCGGTAAGGGCAAAAAGCGTCCGCGCCGCCGGCGGCAGGGGGCCGAACGCATCCTGAACATCCGTTTGCAGGGCGGAGAGCATCTCACGGTTGTGGCAGCGCGATAGGCGTCGATAAATATCCATCCTCTGCTTATCGGCCGAAATATAACTCCGCGGCAGCGTGCCCGTGATGCCGATATCCAGATTCATCTCGCGCGGCCGATCCACCGGCTGGTCGCGCAGTTTTCTCACCGCTTCCTCCAACAGTTCGCAGTACATTTCATATCCTACCGCCGCAATATGGCCGGATTGTTCTTTCCCCAGCAGATTGCCGGCTCCGCGAATCTCCAAATCCCGCAGTGCGATTTTGAATCCCGCCCCCAACGAGGCATACTCCTCCATCGCCTTGAGCCGTTTGGCGGCTGTATCCGTCAGCGTCGCTCCCTCATTCAGCAGCAGGTAGCAGTAGGCCCGCTGTTTGCTCCGTCCCACCCGGCCGCGCAACTGGTGCAGATCGCTTAGCCCGAAGGTATGCGCATTGTTGATGATCATCGTATTGGCTGTCGGAATATCCAGCCCGCTTTCAATAATTGTGGTGGAAACCAGAATATCAGCCTGGCGGCTGGTGAATTCATGCATCACCGATTCCAGTTCGCTATCGCCCATCTGCCCGTGACCGACGACAATCCGCGCCTGTGGCACCAGTGCCTGAATCGATGCGGCGATATTCCCGATGTCCATAACCCGGTTATGTACAAAATAAACCTGCCCGGATCGAAGCAGTTCGCGGTCAATAATGTGCTTGATCCGCTCGTTGTCCCAACCAATCACTTCGGTGACCACGCTGCGGCGGTCCCGTGGCGGTGTGGCCAGATTGGAAATATCACGTATCCCCAGCAGGCTCATGTGCAGCGTCCGTGGAATTGGCGTGGCGCTCATGGTCAATACATCCACCGTAGTTCGCAGGGCTTTGAGTCGCTCCTTATGCTCCACTCCAAAACGCTGCTCTTCGTCAATGATCACCAACCCAAGTTCTGCAAACTGCACATCCCGGCTCAGCAGTCGGTGCGTGCCGATGAGTACATCCACCTGCCCCTTGCGGCAGCGTTCAATTACCTGTCGTATCTGGGCAGCCGATTTGAACCGTGAGATGCTTTCCACGATAAACGGATACCCCGCCATACGGGATTTGAATGTTTCCTCGTGCTGTTCCACCAGCACTGTGGTTGGCGCAAGCACCGCCACCTGTTTGCCGCTCTCGCAAACCTTGAACGCCGCCCGGATGGCCAGTTCGGTCTTGCCGTAGCCGACATCCCCGCACAGCAGGCGATCCATGGGCCGTGGCTTCTCCAGGTCCCCTTTGATTTCGCCGATGCACCGCACCTGATCTTCCGTGGGTTGAAAAGCAAAAGCGTTTTCAAATTCCTTCATCCAGACGGTATCTGCGGGAAAGGCGAAGCCGGGGCATTTCTCACGCGCGGCCTGCGTTTCCAGCATTTCCACCGCCATTTTTTCAACCGCTTCCGCGGTCTTTTCCTTTTGCCGGGCCCATGTGGAACCGCCCAAGGTGGACAGCGGGGGGCGCCCCTGCGATCCGCCTACATATTTCTGGACTAAATTGATCTGCACCACCGGCACATGCAGGGTCGACTCCCTTGCAAATACCAGCGTGAGATATTCCGCCTGCCGACCGTCCCGTGTCAGCGTGGTGATCCCCTGAAATTGCGCAATACCATGATTGGCATGGACGACATAATCTCCGGGTTGCAGATCCAGAAAATGATCAATCGGCCGCGCGCCCTGAATCATGTGAAGCCGTCGCCGCTGATGATGCCGGTGAAACAGTTCATGGTGGGCGAGAATCATTAAATCCCGTCCGCCGCCCCGGCGCCACACAAAGCCCACATTCAGTTCGCCAATCGGCATCTGCACCGGCGCGGTCAGATCCGGGTGGCGAACCAGCAGCAGGTCCGCCAGCCGCGTCTTCTCCGACGGGCTCTGGCATACCACCACCACATCACTGTCCGCGGCGTGCTGGGCCAATTCCTTCAGCGCCTCATTCTGATCCGGTGCGATTGGCGGCAGCGGCGAGCAGGGGAGTGAAACCGCATCATGATCTTCAATCGGACGTGGATACACACCGATAAGCGGACGTTTCTGCGCCAGCTTCATGACCGCATCAGGCGGGTAGATACCTTTGGACTCGCTGATACGCTCGTAATAACTTCGCGCCTGATCCTGCACCTCCGGCAGATCGATCAACCAGACCCCAACATCTTCTGGCATCCATGCAAAGACGCTCCCCGTGGCGGAATCCTGCACAGGCACCGGATTGCTGATGGCGGGAATTTGCACTTCCGCCTTCGCACCGGTCGGCCCCAGCGAGACCGGATCAAATCCGTGGATGTTTTCAATCGTATCATCCAGCAGATCAATCCGGATGGGTTCGGGTGCCGCCGCCGGCCAGACGTCAATAATCTCTCCTCGCACCGCGTAATCGCCCGGGTTTTCCACCGATTCCAGCCGGAAATATCCCCGGTCCGCCAACCACCCGATAAAATGTTGAAAATCCAATGTGGTGCCCGGCCGCAGAATTCGCAGTTGGTCTTCCAACGATTCCCGCGTCGGCACCGACTGCATCAAAGCCTGCACCGGCGCAACGTAAAAATCGGCCCGGCGGTTCGATTTCAGCTCCGCCAGCACTCCCAACCGCTGGGCGGAAAGTTCCGGTGACACGTTCGATTCGCCCGGTAACACCTCCAGTGCCGGAAACAATTTCGCCTGCGCCCCCGGCGCAAAAAGTTCCAGCTGGTCGACCGCATCATCCGCTTCGTCCAGATGGGCGGTAACGATCAGCATCGGGCGCCGGGTCTGCACACCGACAGCCGCCGCCAGCGCCAGCGCAGACGAGCCGGCCGCTGACCCGACCGTCATCATCCGACCGGTGGAAATGGAAGAAGCAATCTGCTCGGCTGCCGACGATTGTGCAATGGGCAGGAGAAATTCGGCAATGTTCAACTGAATGTCCACCTCATCATCCGATTCATGTCAGCCCTCGGTATTAAAGCAAGTTCGTTTGGCTATTATCAGCAGCCGGTTGCGACCCGCTGACCCGCCGACCCGCCGAAATCTCATGCGGCCTCCGCCGCGCACCGTTCAAAAGCCGTTTTCGCTTTGCTGATCGTCGTTTCAATATCATCCATCGTATGTGCCGCACTGATAAACCACGCCTCAAACTGAGACGGCGGCAGCATCACGCCCTGCTCCAGCATCGACTTGAAGAAAACCGCATACGCCCGCGTATCACATTTCAATGCATCGGAATAATGGGTAATCGGAGTGCCGCTATCACCACCGCGCGGCACGAAAAACGGCGTGAACATGCTGCCGCTGCGTGCCGTCCGAATCGGCACACCCGCATTCTCCGCCGCCGCCGCAAGCCCCTCCTCCAATCTCCGTCCCAGTAGCGCCAGCGATGCATACGGATCATCCGGGTTCAGATATTGCAGGGTCGCCAGACCGGCCGCCATCGCCAGCGGATTGCCCGACAACGTACCGGCCTGGTATATCGGCCCGGCTGGAGAAATATGATTCATAAGGGCTTTCGATCCGCCGTATGCCCCGGTCGGCAGGCCGCCGCCGATGACCTTCCCCAGACATGTGATATCCGGCATCACTCCGAAAAGCCCCTGTGCTCCGCTGAAGCTGACGCGAAACCCCGTCATGACTTCATCGAAAATTAATAATGCTCCGTTTGCCCGGCACAAGTCCCTCACCTGACGCAGATAATCCTGCCGTGGCAGCACCACGCCGATATTCCCCATGATCGGCTCCATCATCACCGCCGCCACCCTGCCGCCATGCGCTTCAAACGCCCCCTTCAGCGCCGCGATATCGTTGAATTCAACCACCACCGTACTCTGCGCCACGCTCTGCAAGATGCCCGGCGAGCTTGGTACCCCGTGCGTGGTCGCTCCGCTCCCGGCACTCACCAGCATCGCATCCACGTGGCCGTGGTATCCCCCGGCCATTTTAATGATCACCTCGCGCCCGGTTACGCCGCGTGCCAGTCGTATCGCGCTCATCGCCGCTTCGGTGCCGCTGTTGACGAATCGCACCATCTCAATTGACGGAACCGCCCGGGTAATGGTCTCCGCCAGTTCAATTTCCAGCGGACTGCAGCAACCGAAACTGCTCCCCCGACTGAGTTGCTTTGCCACCGCAACCCGCACCGCCGGATGGGCGTGACCCAAAATCAGCGGACCGTAACTCATCACGTAATCGATGTAGCGATTGCCGTCCGCATCTTTCAGGTAGGCCCCCTGGCCGGACTGCACAAATACCGGCGTGAGCCCGACGCTTTTAAACGACCGCACGGGTGATGAAACCCCGCCCGGCATCAGTTCGACCGCTTTGCTGTAAAACTGCGTCGATTTTTCCAAAGACCATTCACGTAACACTTTTGTTTTAGCCATATCCGTATCATAGCTTGCAAACATCCTTTGGTCAGTACGTGGCGGGTTGGTTGATACTACTTTTGCAGCGGGTGGTTGGGAGTGGATCGCAATAGAAGCGGTCTTCCCTATCACTCGCACATTTGTCCTGATTACCTTCTGTGGTTGTTCGTCGTTCAGAGCAGCCTTGAGTAGGCCGGCCCATTCAATGTGCCGCTGGTTCCCAACGTCACCCGCGTAATTCAACGCGGAGGGAGACGGTGCAGGCGCGGCACCCGATGATCCGTCGCCCTTTTCCAACCCACCCGCTTCGCGTTATGATGTTCAGCCGTAACGCCACTGCGGGCGTAATTCAGTGGTAGAATGCCAGCTTCCCAAGCTGGACGTCGTGGGTTCGAATCCCATCGCCCGCTTTATTATTTTCGCCCCTATCCATCGCAGTTTTCACGCCATCCATAGTGGTTTTCACAATGTTGGCATCATCGCTTTCAGCCGTGGTTTGGGTGCAACGTTCAGCAGTAGGATGCACGGAAAAGCAGGTACCGTGGTGCGCCGGTTGGTGCGCTTTTAAGACTGGCACATCGTCGGTGCCGGTCATTACGGCGCCCAGCGCTTGTGGCTCGGCCATACGTTGCAGGGCGCCTGCCGTATCGGTGATACCAAGGTGGGTGTAGACCTTGGCGGTCAGTTCCACCGTGGAGTGTCGCATCAGTTGCTGCGCTTCCTTCAACCCGCAGCCGCTCTTGACCAGTCGGGTGCAGAATGTGTGGCGCAGGCTATGAAAGCATAGGCCATCATCGTGGATACCGGCGGCCCGCATATCCGTCCGGAATTGTTTCATGCCCGGTATGCGGCTGAATACCTTGGCTTGCGGATGGCCCGGCATCATGGATCGGAACATGGCCACCAGTTCGGTGTGCAGCGGCATTACGTCATCCCGGCGGTTCTTTGTGGTGTTGGCCCGCAATTGGATAAAGGGTGTGGCGTCATCAAGGTGCAGATCTCCCCATTGCAGTTGCCGCAGTCCCTCAGGCACCGGGACTCTTTCTCATTTTCAAGCTTTACCAGTATACAGTGTGCCGATGGTTCCCAAGCGCTCCTTCGTAACTCACTCCCGCACCAGTGCCGCACACCGCGGCATGAAGCTGGGTAGTCAGGCAGCAGATTCGCTTGCCGAATCCCCACCCTCCGGCCATCATACCGGTGTTGGCTTTCGATACCGACCGCCGAAGGTCCGTGAGTCTGCCGAAAAATGTGTTAGCAGTCAGTGAGGTAAAACGATGCTTAAATTCTCCCTCCTTCACCCACAGATTCTCAGTTCCCTTGGGAAGGCAGGTCACGGAAGCAAAATTCTCATCGCGGATGGAAATTATCCTTTTTCGACTCGCCTTGGACCCAAGGCGGATCTCGTCTGTCTGAATTTGCGGCCAGGGCTGGTTTCCGTTACCGACGTACTTGAAACCATCGTAACCGCAGTGCAAATTGAGTCGGCGGCGGTCATGGAACCCTCCAAAACAGGGCCGTACGCCGTCAAAAAAGACCCCGATATCTTCAAAAATTTTGTTGAGATCATCAGTCAGCAGAATCCGAGTGCCCCTCCGATAAAATTGCAGCGAGTCGACCGGCTGAAATTTTACCAGCAAGCCTCTTCCCCCGATGTCTGCCTGACGATTGCGACAGCGGAACAGCGCATCTTCGGCAATCTGCTCTTAACCATCGGGGTGGTAAGGACCGTGAATTAGTAACAGTTCGTGGCTGCCATGGGGGCGGACATCCGTTGCTCGAAACGGTTTGAGTGTTTACCTATTGATCCAATCCGTACACCTTAACCGCCGTTCCGCTCCAGATGGCATCGCGCTCATCGTCACTGAGACTTCCGATCATCATCTCAACGGCTTTCACCCAGCGAGCGTATTGACTGGCAAGCAGGCAGACCGGCCAGTCCGTTCCGAACATCAGTCTCTGCGGGCCGAAACACTCCAATACGACATCCACGTACGGTCGCAGGTCGGCATCCCGCCACGATCGATGATCCGCTTCGGTTACGGCGCCCGAAAGTTTGCAGTAGACATTCGGTCTCGCGGCCAATTCACGGATATTCTTCCGCCACGGTTCAAGAATACCGGCGGCGATTCGCGGTTTGGCGATATGATCCACCACGAATATCTGGCGGGGATGGCGGTCGACAAATTCAATGGTCTGCGGCAGATGACGCTCGAATATTAAAATATCGTAGACCAGATTGAAACGATGAAGCACTGCGATGCCGCGATTAAAATCATCCCGCAGCATGTAGTCATCGTACGGCTCATCGTGCAACACGTGGCGCACGCCTTTGAGCCGGGTATTTGTCGCCAGTCCCTCTAGGGTTTTCAATAATTCTCCGGAAATCAGCGGAACCCACCCTACAACCCCTTTTATAAAATGGTAGGTGGCGGCCAGCTCCAGCAGCCAGTGCGTTTCCTCGAGTGTCTGCCGAGCCTGAACGCTCACAACACCGGTAACTTCGGAGGATCGAATAATCGGTTCCAGGTCTGAAGGGAGAAAATCCCGCCGTAGCACTCCCTGATGGGGACCGATCCAGCCATATTCCGCCGGATTAAATTTCCAGAAATGTTGATGGGTATCAATGATTGTCCGCATAAATCCAAACCTCGCTTTTGAACACACACCATCGCAGGCGGATTCCCGTCGCTGCCGACACTGATACCCGCCGCCCCGAAATTGATCAAGGGTGGGGGAGTACCGCGTGCCGCTCAACTAAATCCACACCGGATAATGTGCGCACATTATTTGGCTGCATGGCTGGACAGCCATTTGCATTTGGTTGCAGAATCACGACCAAGTCGAGCGTCTCGCTGTTGACCTCTTTGAACCGTGGATACTCGATCTGTACATCCGTGCAGAGTTTGCGTACACTTCCGGGAAGAGCGTGGATAGATTTTTGCGAAAAATGGTGAGGTGACATTCGAATGCAATATAGACCACTGGGTAATACCGGCCTGCAGGTTTCTGTCCTGAGTTTTGGCGCTTCATCCCTCGGCGGCGTCTTTCACGCCGTAACCCGTGAAGACTGCATAAAAACCGTTCACACCGCTCTGGATCTTGGAGTCAATCTCATCGATGTATCCCCTTATTACGGGCTTACAAAAGCGGAATCCATGCTCGGCGAATCGCTCAAGGATGTTGATCGCAGCCGCTACATCATGGCGACGAAGGTGGGGCGGTACGGGGATCGGGAATTTGATTTTTCGGCCCGCAGGGTGATCGCAAGCGTCGATGAGAGTCTTAACCGGATGAAGTGTGGATATATTGACATCATTCAATGCCATGACATTGAATTTGTCCCGCTGAATATCATCATTAACGAAACATTACCCGCGCTTGAGGCGCTTCGCCGATCCGGAAAAGTGCGTTTCATCGGCATCACCGGTTTGCCGCTGAAGATATTTACCACCGTCGCCGCTCAGGCAAAGATCGACACGATCCTCTCCTACTGTCGGTATACCCTTTTTGACACTTCGCTGACCAGCGTCATCCCGCAGTTTCAAGCCGATGGCATCGGCATCATGAGTGCTGCGCCGGTCGCCATGGGGCTTCTGACGGATCGGGGGGCGCCCGACTGGCACCCCGCTCCGCCAATCATCCGCAAAACCTGCGCCAGGGCCGCCGAATTCTGCCGCAGTCGTGGTGCGGATATCGCGCAACTCGCCATCAGCTTCGCCGTCGCGGAAAATCGCATTGCCACCACGATCGTCGGCACGGCAAACCCGGAAAATTTTCGTCGCAACGTCACCTGGGCTCAGAGTCCGGTGGATGGAGAACTGCTTCGCGGCGTGCAGGAAATTTTGGCTCCCATCCGCAATCAGACTTGGCCATCCGGTCTTACGGAGAATAATGACTGATCATGCAGACGGTAATTCTCAATAAACCCGGGGTATTTGAACTTATCGATCGCCCGGAACCCGCATCTCCCGGTCCCGGTGAGGCGCTGGTACGCATCGCGCGTATCGGCGTCTGCGGCACCGATTATCACGCCTTCCGCGGCAGGCAACCCTTTTTTACCTATCCGCGTGTCTTGGGACACGAGCTCGGCGTCGAGGTGATGGCGGTGGGGGCCGGAGTTGGCGGGATTGCCGTCGGAGACCGTTGCGCCGTTGAGCCGTATCTGAATTGTGGCGTGTGTATCGCCTGCCGGAACGGCAAAACCAACTGCTGTACCCAACTTAAGGTGCTCGGGGTCCATGTGGATGGCGGTATGTGCAAGAGCCTGATCGTGCCGGCCCGTAAACTCCATCCTTCCTCAAAATTGTCACTCGATCAACTCGCGCTGGTTGAGACACTGGGAATCGGCGCTCATGCCGTCGAGCGGGCGCAGGTGAAAAAAGATGAATGGGTCCTGGTGATAGGTGCGGGGCCGATCGGCCTGGCGGCCGTCCAGTTTGTGCAGGCCGCCGGTGCAAAATTAATTGTGATGGAGCCGAATGTTTCGCGGGCAGATTTCTGCCGCCGGCAATTCCGAATTGAACATGTGATCAGTCCGAACGATAGCCCGGTTGACAGGCTGCGGGAAATCACCGGGGAAGAGATGCCGACGGCGGTTTTCGACGCCACCGGCAATTCACAGTCGATGATGGGGGCATTCAATCTGGTTGCGCACGGCGGTCGTCTGATTTTCATCGGACTCTTTATCGGCGATGTGACGTTTCATGACCCTGACTTTCACCGCCGGGAATTGACGCTTCTTTCAAGTCGCAACGCACTGGGTTCGGATTTCAAACGGATTATCCAGTTAATTGAGGCCGGTATCGTCGACACCGCTCCGTGGATCACCCACCGGGGGCATCTGATGCATACGCCAGATATTTTTCCCGCGTGGACAAAGCCGGAGGCCGGTGTGCTCAAAGCAATCATTGAAGTTGATTAGAAAGTGCACACAGCGCTCCATAGAACCTAATTCTAAGACGACGGATATCGATCAATGCATATGAAAATGGAAAAATTTTCCATGGGTATCGGCGACCGATTCGGTCACCAGGGGCGGGCACAGTTAACGGCATTTATCACCGCCGCCCGCTCGGGAGTGCATGTTGTCCCCGTTTGGAATAAATCTAATCGTGAGCATCTTATTGTGCACAGCGAGCCTTCCGCCGTCCGGGCGGAGGCGGATGATGCCGTCAGGTCGTTGGGCTGGAAAGGGACGTATCACGTCGACGCCGATCATATCGGTATCAAAACCGTCGACCGCTTCCTGCCCGTGAGTGACTTTTTCACCATTGATGTCGCCGACTTCATCGGCAAGCCCACCGACGAACCCGGTCTCGATGATCTGATCCGCCAGCTGGCAAAAGTTGGCCCGCGACCTGAAATTCCCTCCGTCAGCCGGCCCTTTGAACTCGCCCCGGAAAAAATCGTTGCGATTGCCGCCAAATATCTCTCGGCCGTCAAGGAAGCGGGGCGGGTGTATCGATACATCGAAAAATCCCGCGGACGCGGTAATTTCATCACCGAGGTTTCGATGGACGAAACGGATCGCCCTCAGACGCCCGAAGACCTGCTGGTTATTCTCGCGGCACTCGCCTGCGAAGGAGTTCCGGTGCAGACGATCGCTCCCAAATTCACCGGCCGCTTCAACAAAGGTGTGGATTATCAGGGCGATCCGGCGGTCTTTGAACGCGAATTCATGGATGACATTGCGGTGGTGGCTTTCGCCGTCAGGCATTTCGGTCTTCCCGGGGACCTCAAACTCAGCGTCCACTCGGGAAGTGATAAATTTTCAATTTATGCACCCATCAATCGGACTGTCAAACGCATGAATTGCGGCCTGCATCTCAAAACCGCGGGTACGACATGGCTGGAGGAAATAGCAGCTCTCGCCGCCGTCGGTGGAGAAGGGACGACCTTTGCACGGGAGGTCTACGCCGGTGCACTGGATCATTATGATGAATTGTGCGCTCCATACGCCAGCGTCATTGACATTGACAAATCCCGGCTTCCGTCGGCTAAAAAGGTGCAGTCGCTGCCTGGTGACGCCTTTGCCGCCATGATCCGGCATGATGCAAATAATCCCGCGTATAACCCTTGGGTGCGACAATTACTGCATGTTGGATATAAACTGGCGGCGAATGCCGGCCCTCGCTACTCATCGCTCCTGAAGACATATGCCGAACCCATCGGCCGGGCGGTTACCGAGAACATCCTCAATCGGCACCTGCTCAAAATTTTTGGATAATGATGTGGCCGTGGCCCAACTCGATCATCACTCCATTACTCCTCGTAAGTTGACGCACGTATCTCCAGTTCGTGATGGTATGACCGGCCTTGCGGGCCATCCTCTACGCATGCGTCCGGCCGTGCGCCGAATGTACCGTATTCTCCAGCGCCCCGATGAGGCGCTGGGCGGCGGTTCGCCAGGAATAAAGCCCCGCCCGCCTGAGCCCCCGCACCACCAGGAGTTTACGGTAGTCAACATCATCCAATAACATTTTAATGGTTTCGGCGATCGATTCGGTATCGTCGTGTGCGAAATACGCCACGGCATCCTCGGCAAGTTCGCGCAATGAAACCATGTCGCTGCAGGCGACCGCGCAGCCGCACGCCGCCGCCTCCAGCACCGAAAGACCGAATCCTTCAAAGCTGGAACCGCATACCGTAAGGGTCGCATCGCGATATAACTGCGCCAGCTCGTCGTCGCCTGGAGATTCAATAAAGACGCAACGATCCAATATGCCCATGGCCCGGGCTTTTTGATAAAGATCGGAATGGATCCATTGCTGACGCCCGGCGAATACCACCCGCAGCGCCGGTTCATGAGGAAACACCCTCGAGAGCGCCTCAAGCACCAGACGGTAGTTGCGCCGACGGATGTCCGATCCTACCAGCAGGACGTATCGCCGCGGCAACTGGTATTTATCCTGCAACAGTCGCCGGAGTGAAACATCGGATACGGGAGTAAAAATCGGGTCGATACCGTTGGGAATAGTCGCCATGCGATCGGATGAAAGTTGGAAAAGGGCCTGCACATCCGCCGCAGTCTGTCGCGATACCGCAACCACGAGGTTCGATCGGCGGATCGCGGAACGAATGGTATGCCGTTTCCGGGCGGCACCGCTGGATCTCCGAACTTCGATGTCGAGTTCGTGTGCCATGTCGTGTACCGTGTTGGACGTACAGACGCCATGAAGCATCGGCAGGGTAGGGCCGAAACTGTGGAAGATATTCCACGACGGATCCGTCGGCGAAAAGGGAATCAGCGATTGTCCGAACGCCCGAGCCAGTCGCCCGCTGAAATTCAGGGGTGGAGTCCACCACATCTGCCGGAAGTGCGCAGGCAGATTGTCAATAAATGAGGTGTCAAAGTCCCGGTCTTCCGCGATGTCCTGCCGCAGCACCAGGACAAATTCGTGGTGCACCGCACCGGACGAGAGCTCGGTGATAATATTCCGGGCTCGCTGTTCAATCCCGGTGATGTTGCGCGTCACCAGGGGTGTACCGTCGAAGGCAATGATCAATGTCCGCCCTCACATACGATCTGCGAATCCGAAATCTCAGGCCCGCCGTTTCATACCCGACCTCTCGATCTTATGCCGGTTTCGTCGGGGTTTCGGGCTTCACTTCGGTCAGGACTTCGTCCACAAGGCCGTAATCTTTTGCCGCCGGAGCGTCAAAATATTTGTCACGCTCCTGATCTTCCGCAACCTGCTCCCGCGGTTTGCCGGTGAGTTGGGCCAGCAGGCTGGTAAGCGTTTCCTTCGTCTTGAGAATTTCTTCCGCCTGAATCGCAATGTCAGCTGCCTGGCCGTAAATCCCGCCAAATGGCTGGTGAATCATCACCTTGGCGTGCGGCAGTGCGTATCGTTTCCCCTTGGTACCGGCCGCCAGCACAATGGCCCCGCCACTCATGGCCTGCCCCACGCAGTACGTGCAGACGTCACAGGATAAAAATTTCATGGTGTCGTACATCGCCAGCGTATCATCGACCGACCCACCCGGCGAATTGATATACAGATGGATATCCTGATCTTTACGGATCGACTGCAGATAGAGAAGTCGCATGATGACATTCATCGCCGATCCATAATTGATCTCGCCCACCAGAAAAATCACGCGATTTTCCAGCAGCATCTCATCCACCGTCATCTGCCGCCACCGCTGGTAATCGCCGGCGAGGCGCGGAGCCGCCTCGGCCGGGGATCGGTCCCCCAAATGCCGCAGAAGTGGGTCCGCACTATTCATCATGCCTGAGGCCGGCCCCATCGGCAGGACCATTTTTCCGTTTGAATCGTATAACGCCATGTTGAGCTAATTCCTTTCCGCATAAAACAGCGACCTGAAATCATACGCTTGACTTGCCGCACGGCAAAGTGTCGGCCATTCGGCGCCACGTCCGCCTGTTCGTCGGCACGGCCGCACGCTGCGTACGCCCCTCGCTTGCGGGGAAAATCAATTTGCCGATGGATGCGCCGAGGTAAATACTCCGGCAGTTACAACGCATGAAGCAAAACAAAGTCTCAGCACCCTGTCTCCCCGATAATTCGCGGGGTATTGATGCCATCGCCTATAGAATGTATCTCATCCATTTTTTACCTCTCGGTACCTGAACTGCAGGTAATGGGTCTTGTCACGCTCCGAAAATACCCATCAATGGCAGTGTTTGAGTTGCAGAGATTTGAAAATCCCTTATTTTATTGACTTGTTGAAGTCTCGAGTTCGGAACCGTCCCCGGCGGCGGATCGCCGGACGAACTCGGCCAACCACGTCCGCCATGTATAAGGAGAAGCTTCATGGCCAAATCTCTCACCAAATCCCAGATCACTGCGAAGCTCGCGGAAGCCGTGAGCAAGCAGCACGGTACGGAAGTCAGCAAGAAACTTGTTGACACCTTTCTCAACTGTCTCGCTGAACTCGCCTACAAGGAAGCCAAGAACAAGTTCACGCTTCCGGGGCTCGGCAAACTGGTTCTGAGCCATCGCAAAAAGCGCATGGGCCGCAATCCCGCCACCGGCGAGCCGATGGAAATTCCGGCAAAGCGCGTGGTCAAGTTCCGCGTGGCCAAGGTTGCCAAGGAAAGCATTCTCGGCGCCAAGTAATGGCCAGCGGCGCAATGAATCGCGCCGGTTCAAAGTCAGGCCGCTGGCGGAGCCTGTAAAGCCGTCAGAGAGGTGACCAGATTACAACGCCCTTTCGTTCACTCAGGACGAAAGGGCGTCTGGTTTTCTGCTTTCCCCCGTCCGGTAAGAATCAAATCACTGGGATGTGCCCGGCGGAACGTTACCGCGCCGGCTCAGAATATTCCCCCAAGCTTTTGCTATGGCGGCGGGATACGCCTGTACTTCTTCCTGAAAGACGCGCTTGGCGAGAGTCTCCAGAGTGTCATCGGGCAGGACAGGGCAGCTACGCTGAAGAATGATCGGGCCATGATCATATTGGTTGTCGGCATAATGCACGGTGCAACCGCTCACAATAGCCCCTGCGCGGAGCACCGCTTCGTGAACCCGCATCCCGTGCATACCTCGGCCCCCGAATTGTGGCAGCAGCGAGGGATGAATATTTAGCGTTCGCCCCAGCCAGCGATCCGGAATATGCCAGAAACAGAGATAACCTGCCATGCAAACCAGATCCACACCCGCCGCATCAAGGCAACGGGCAAGGGCGTCCGAATACGCCTCGGTATCGGGATAGGCTTTTCGATTTATGACTTCACAACGCAGGCCTACGCTTCGAGCTCGCTCAATTCCCCCTGCATCCGGCCGGCTGGCAATCACCAACTCAATGCGGGCGGGTAACTCACCGCGCTGGATAGCGCTCGCGAGGTTGAGCATCGTTGATCCGCTGCCGGATATCAGGACTGCAAGTTTGGCAATCAGCGGTGTCATTGCGTAACCGCCGCCTTTCTGCCAAGGCGTAATTTCAATCGATACGCCAGGCCCAGCAAAATGCTAAGCCCGCATATCTGCACGAGCAATATGGTAAGAGCCTTCGGGCCTAGCGCACCTGCTTCGCCGGACATTGCCGCCAGGGCAGGACCGAGAACAGTCCCGACTCCGATGACCGCTTCGTGAATGCCCGCATTGTGCCCGGACCCGCGGCTCAGATGCATGGCATAATACAGCGATCCGGAATAAATCATCGCCAGGGCAAGCCCCAGCACAATCTGCAGCAGGACGAGCTCCGATATATTCTGCGAAATGATGAGGAAATAGGTGCTCACCAGCATGATCGTCACAAACGTCAATTTCCAGCGGATTCGGTAACGCCAGCCAATCCAGAGCCACGCCAATACAAATCCGATCACCCGCGCCAACATGAAGATCGATCCGATCGCCGTGGCAACACCGGGGTTATTGATCCCCAGACCTTTGGTTACCGCCGGCATCAAAGGCACGATGGCATTGGCACTTACATACGCGAAGAGATTGGCAATCCAGGCCATCATCAGCAGTGTGCCCGCTTTCGTCGGCTCCAGGGGTACGGCACCATCTTCGGCATGATCCGCAGTATGCTCCTTGAGGATCATGGATTGGGGAATCGTCCACCAGGCGATCATCAGCAGGATAACAAGCACACAGCCGCCGAGCACGAGAAACAAGGTTGACCACCCGAGAGTTTCACCGCAAAGGCCGGTGAGAAAGAACGCGATAAAAGTACTGCTGGACCAGGAGAGATTATAAAGCATCATACGTGTACCCAGCCGCAGGGTGCCGGGGCTTCGTGATAAGGCCGATTCGATCGCCGGCCAGGATGGCGTGGTCAGAATATTCAATAGAAACATAACAACTGCCATGAGGGCAAGGCTGTTCTTATAGGCGGCCAGTGCGCCGGTGAGAAAGATCAGCACGCATGAGGCGGTTGCCGCCATCAGCACTCGCTTGGCACCCCAGCGATCCACCAGTCGCCCCGAAAAATAGGCCGCCAGAGTGTAGATCAGCCCACCACCGGCCGCGATCCACAGGGTGCTCGATGCCGGAACTTTCAGGCGGTAGATACACAAAAAATAGACGGCATTGGAGATCATCGAATAACAGAAGACGACGGCAAAGTGACACGCATACCACGGCAGCAGCGTGCGCGAATTCCGGGCCGTAGTCGGTAAAGTCGGAATGGGGCTCTCGGTCAAGGAAATATCCCTCGGCGCAGATAGGTGTCGGTCAGATGTTCCACCGCCACCCCGAATGCGGCTCTGCTCAAATCCACCTCATAGCGGTGGGCGGCGACACGCACCCGCCTCGCCGCCAGAACAATCGTGCGATGCAGTTCGTGGTCCACCCGCTGCAGGTCCCAATGTACGCCCATCTTGTTCTGCACCCACTCCAGATAGCTTACCGTAACGCCACCGGCGTTACACAGAATCGCCGGCAGCACCACAATGCCACGCCGCTGAAGAACCTCCGCTCCGCGGGGAGTTGTCGGCCCGTTTCCACCTTCCGCCACCATCCGACAGTCCAGCCAGTTCGCCTTTTGCTCATCAATCATCCGCTCCAGCGCCGCTGGAATAAATACATCGGTCGGCGTGCGGTAAAATTCCTCCGGCGATACCTCCCGTGTACCAGCGCTCTTAAAACCGGCAAGGGAGCCATGGTCAATCACGTGCTGATGCAGTTCCTCGATGGGCAGCCCGTCCGGATTCACCAGGGCTGCCGCATGATCCATGGCCGCAATGAGCTTCGCCCCTTCGGCCGAAAGTGCCCGGGCGGTGAACGCCCCCACATTACCGAATCCCAGCAGACTGAAGCGTAGTTTCGACATCTTCAGATTAACTTCCGGCAGCAGTTCCGAGAGTACATAGCAGATTCCCTGCCCGGTGGCTTTTTCCCTTCCCTCGCTCCCGCCGCACCCCACCGATTTGCCGGTCACAACATGCACCATTCCCTGATGGGCCCCGTCGGTATGGGTGTTGATGTAGGTGTCCATCATCCAATCCATGATCTGGGCGTTGGTGCCGACATCCGGCGCGGGGATATCGTGGTCAGGGCCGATGTGGTTGCCCAGGGCGGACGTAAAACGGCGTGTAAGCCGCATCAATTCATTTGAGGAGAGATCCCGCGTATTGACCTTGACTCCCCCCTTGGCCCCTCCGAATGGAAGACGCATCAGAGCACACTTCATCGTCATCCACAGGGCCAGCGCCTTGACGTCATCCAGACTTACTTCCGGATGATACCGTATTCCTCCCTTATACGGCCCCAGGATATTATTGTGCTGAATGCGATAACCCTTGAATATCTCATAGCTCCCGTCGTCGCGGCGGACCGGAAAATTGACCATCAGCTCATTTTTCGGTTGGCCGAGGATCGCTCGAACATATTCCGGAGCCTTTACGATGTCACACGCGCCGTTGACCGCCTCGACCGCCATCCCAAATAGGGAATCTGGATCCGCCGGTAAAAGAGGTTTGGCACTCGGTAATTCAACTGGAATCCGGACTCTCGGCGTCAACTGTTTCCTCCCGCATCGACTCTCTGCAACTCCCGCATCATAACCGCCGGTGCAGCCGCCGACATCTTATCCGCTCCCAAAATCCATACCCGCGGCCCTATCGGACGCCACCAGCGCGGATCACTTCGAATAAACTGTGCCACCGTTGGCACACCCAAGGCGGCCGCCAGATGGCTCACACCGCTGTCGTTACCCAAAAAAACCGCCGCAGAGAGGAGAATCTCGACGAGTTGTGGCAGTTCGGAACAGTTATTCACACAGAATTCGCCCGCTAGCGCCGCCCTCGCCGCCGCAGCCATCCGTTCTCGCTCCACCGGACCGAGTATAAATTCCGGCCTATATCCCCGCCTTCGCAATTGCCGCGCCAGTCCAGTGTAAAAATCCAGCGGTCGGCATTTATCCCTGCCGCCGCTTCCCGGGTGAAGGACCACCTTGCGCGGGGACGGCTTCCACCCGTTTTCTATCCTGTCAGCCGATTTTGTCGCCTGCAGATCAGGCGAAATTCCGAGTTGGCGGCAGCGCTGCACCACGACGTGATGTGGATCACCCGGGCCTGGCAGGGGGTTGAAAAAGGAGAGTCGCGCCGACCCGCAATATCGTCGCGCCGCCCGCGCCCACGCATCGTCGCCGTTGCTCACGCCGCTTACAAGCCAATCGCAGTCTGCCCATGGCGGGGCTGCCGAATCGGGATCGTCTCCGAACCAGCGGTGATGATTGAAATAATGAATATCCACGGCGCTCTCCGCCCACCCCAGCATTTCGAAGAGCCTGCCGACGGATGCCGCCGTCACCAAGGTAATCCGGCAGCCCGGATGAAGCCGCCTGAATTGCTCAAACATTGGCTTGAGCAGAATGGTGTCCCCCAGCGCGCCGGAAAAAACCACGGTAATCCGACATCTCTCGCCGTGGAAAGGATCGTCCGCTTCAAAACCGCGGAATCCGCCCTTTATTCGGCCGGCGGCGTACGACTTATCTTTTGAATCCATCCACCACCCAGAACACGCGAATCCTCGTAGCAGACGACCGCCTGACCGGGCGTGATGGCCGCGATCGGCTCATCAAACTGCACAATCAATTCCTGTTGCGGACCTACGCTCACCGTCGCCGGCGCCGGCTGCGAGTTGTAACGTACTTTCGCTAGGCAGCGCCGCTGGTTCGGTAATTCGTCATCAAGCCAATTCACTTCCCCAGCGACCAGATACTGCGAAAGCAGTTCCTCAGCCGGTCCCAGATGCACGCGATTGTTCTCACTGTCGATGGCCGTCACATAGATCGGGTATCCCAGCGCCACGCCCACACCCTTCCGCTGACCGATGGTAAAGCGCTGATGGCCGGGATGCTCGCCGACCACCGTACCGTCCGGTCCGATGAATGGTCCCGGCTTGACGCTCTGCGGACTGCGGCGAGCCACAAGTTCGAAATAATTATTATCGGGCACAAAGCATATTTCCTGCGAGTCTGGCTTGGCATGAACCGGCAGGCCCATTTCCCGCGCCATCTCCCGCACCTGTCTTTTAGGGTAATCACCGATCGGCAGGAGCATACGCGGTAATTCCTCCGGCGGCACGCCGAAGAGCACGTAACTCTGGTCTTTGGAAATATCCGTACCCCGCAGAATCGCCGGACGCCCGGTAGGGGTCTGCCCAATGCGGGCGTAATGACCCGTCGCCACGAAATCCGCCTCCAACGCCCTGGCATACCGCGCCAATTTGCCAAATTTCAGATATTCATTGCATCGCACGCACGGATTGGGCGTCCGTCCGGCATTGTATTCCTGTACAAAATAATCGACGATTCGGCCGAAATCCGAACGGAAATTCAGTGCGTAAAACTCCATCCCCAGCAGCCCGGCCACGTAGCGGGCATCGGCCGCATCGCCTACCGAGCAGCACCCCTTGCGATTGGACTTGTGTGTGTCCGTTTTGCAGCCGGCCTGATCCTGCTCCTCCGGCTCATGTCCGAGTCGCATAAATACGCCGATGCACTCGTACCCCTGCCGTTGCAGAAGCGCCGCAGCCACGGAGCTGTCCACCCCGCCCGACATCGCCACCACAACCTTCCCGCGTTTTTGTTCCCGTACCGAAAACATATCCGCATTATAACCGCTTTTTACCCGGCCGATGCCTGCCAGGTCGGCTGTCAGCCTCTGCCGTATTCACTTCCTTAAACCCCTTTTCAGCGGGTGCCATGAGCGGTGGCCAGTTGACTCGGAGAGTCAGGCTTACTAATGTTTTAGACGGGCAAAGCATTAAATGGATTGTGCTTACAGGCTGCGAGAGGAAATAAGAAATGGCGACGAATGCGGAAATTTATTACCAGCAGAATGCTCAGGCGAGCCGCCCCGTGAAAACGGAGATGCCCGATGCGGTCAAGGGATTCGGTGCCTTACATCAGGCGACGATGAAGGCCGGTGCCCTGACGGCCCTGGAAAAGGAACTCATTGCCCTGGGGATCGGCCTTGCGGTGCGATGCGAAAACTGCATCTACGCCCATGTAAAAGCGTCGCTTGCGGCCGGGGCCACACGCGAGCAGATTCTCGATGCCGCCTCCGTGGCCGTGATGATGCAGGGGGGGCCGACTTATACCTACCTCCCACGCGTATTTGAAGCCTTGGATGCCCTCAATGCATCGGCCGGAAACCCCGGCACAGAGAGTCATTGATACAGGGGGCCGAAGATGGCTGATAACGAAGTATCCGTTTCCGAATTGTATGAAGCGCACATCAATCAAGGTGGGGCGGTTCTCATTGATGTTCGCACTCACGCGGAATTTGAGGGGCAGCATATCCCCGGCTCCAAATGTATTCCGCTTGACCAGCTCAGCCGCGAAATCGTTGCCGAACATCAAAAGCACCCGGAGGAACCCATCTACATCATCTGCCGCTCGGGTAATCGTTCCGGAATGGCCGTTCGAAAGCTGATGGAGTCCGATTTCCGGAAAGCCCTCTCCGTCTCCGGCGGAATACTCGCCTGGCAGGAATCTGGTTATCCAGTCAAGGCCGGCGAGCGAAAAGTCATCGCCCTCGACCGGCAGGTGCGAATTACCGCCGGGGCGCTGGCCGCCGTCGGAACGCTGCTGGGAATTTTCGTCAATCCATGGTTCTTGATTATCCCGCTCGGAGTTGGCTGTGGCTTGACCTTCTCCGGTGTCACCGATACCTGTGCCATGGGGGCGGTACTGGCCAAACTGCCTTGGAACAAGGGTTCCTCCGGCGACTGCAAGTGCGGCTGAAAATAATCGCCGAAATTGGCGTTTTCATAAACTGGGTTCCCGGTCTTCGAGTGTTTTGTGGCACTCACGTATAGGCCGCTACCCATCGGATGCGATCATCCTAAATGCGGGCCGGTGGATTTACGCTGCCGATACCCGCAGCCCGCCCGTTATGACGCCATCACCGCCGCCCACCGTTTGATTCAGGCTGCCCCGCGCGTTATCGTTCTCCATTGATATTGAAATGTTGGGGCTGGTATGGTCGCCATCAATGAAATCCTGTTGCGTGGATGCACCGGTGAAGGGTGCGGTGGCGATAACAACATTTGTACGGACAGTCGCGTCCACCACCGCAATGCCGAAAACCGAGCACCGGTAACCCGCAACCATCGCAGCGCCCCAATCCTCGGCCGGCGGATGGAGCAGGACCCGCTGAGATATATTAACGGCGCCAACACCTATCAGTTCGTCGATTCCTCGCCGGTGGGGAATGTGGACGCGACGGGGGAGAGCTGGTGGCCCAACCTCACGCCAAACGTGGTCGTCAGCCAGAACGGGCTCCCATCGCTGCACCTTTTCGTCACTACGGAAAACCAGCTATCCAATTTCACACGCCTGCCCGGCGAGACGTCGGCCGCGTGCCGCCATCGCGCACAAGCCCTGTACGAGCGCGGAATGAGGTACGCAAAGGAGGTTTACTCCCAGGCTGTCGGCGCTGAGGCGAACTCGCTCTACCAAGAAGGCGTGCTCCAGAACCTACACCAGGCCGAACAGCAGGCATTAACCACGGTGGCGATCACCTCCACGTCGTATCTCGCTGGGCCCGCCGCCGATTGGGTCAGTGCAAACTTTTTTAGCTGGATCGGGGTACCGCTGAGCACTGGCATCAGGCTCACGGGGATGGCGACGGCCTGCGGCTACAACACCTACGAGGCGGCGACCAAGCCTGGGGCCGGGGTTCCGCCGCAATATCGCCCCGAGTTGCGGCTCTACGTCGCCATGATGAACGGGCTGTTCCGCGACTACCTTGTAGCCGCTGCCCGCTGCCATTGCGGTGGAAAGTGAGGCCCCAAATGTGGATGGTTGTGGGCGCTTGTCTGGTGTGCATTATCGGGTCGTTGGTGGTGGTTATCGGGACCGTGCTGGTCAAGCGATGGCGGCGCTGGTGGTACTGGGCGGGGTGGGCAACCGCCTGCGCTTTTACTTGCGTGTTGGCGGCGACTTTCGGCCTGACCTCAGCCCCGGTTGGCCGGGGCTGGTGGACATTCGCATGGATTACTGCCGTGGGCATCGCGACGGTCAGCGGGTTCGTCTTGCTGTACCTGAGGGTTTGGCTGAGGCGACACCCAACCGTAGAGTCTCGACGTGAATCCCTCGATAGGTTCTGGCACGATGAATTTCGCGACGCGTTCCGCCTGCGTCCGGAACAGGTCGCCTCTCCGCGCGAGGGCCGGCAGGGCGAGGCCGAACTGCGTGCGCGGATACGTGAGCTGGAGGCGAAGGTCGCGAAACAGGAGTCCAGTAAGGGCAGCGCAACAGGGGCAGCCGGCGGTAACGAACAGCTCCCGGGTGGCTGAGCGCCGCGGCGCGTTATGACCTTGGGGTGAGCTCCGTTTTGAGACCGAGCTATGGTCGCGATCAATGAAATTCCAATGCCGGGCAGCGTGATTGCAGGCGCACTGCTGACGCCAGGGAACACAGGCACGAATGCCCGTGCCACACTCCCACCTGCGCCATCAGCCGGCCAGCCTGCTGGCCGCGCCCGTACCGCAGACGTCTCGCCAGCATCGGCCGCAGTCCCACCCTATAGCCGCCGGCCTGCCGGCGGGGCTTGGCATTGGGTGCGCCGCCCGTGGCCCGCTGCGTCACGCAAGTGGAGTTATTTGCAAAATAATGCGGTTTTCCGTGTCGCGTGTCGCTTCGTGTCGCGATTTACCGTATCGCGCCATATGAAATCAATTCTTTTGTTCATAGGGAAAATCGCGTCACGTTGCGTCACGCGTCACGGCGCTACGCCAAACTGGACGAAAATTCCGGCCTCAATTCGGCACCGTTCCACCCCCGGCCGTCGTGCTTCCGGTCCGCCTCAAATCCGCCACGGGCCATCGCCTCCGTGAAGAACTTCCGCCCCGTCGGCAGCACGCAAATGGCACCGCCGTTCCGCCGCTCTCCGCTCAGGCAGGAATGCCCGTGCCACAATACCAAACGCATCGGCCGCAATCCCGATCTATAGCCGCCGGCTTGCCGGCGGTGGTTCGCAACCCAAACTTGCCCCCAGCCGGATGATGGATTATTCTGCATTATGTAATTTCCATACTGAGGCCGGGTTATGGTCGCGATCAATGAAATCCTGTTGCCCGAATGCACCGGTGGCGAGTGCGGTGGCGATAACGAGATTTGTACGGACAGTCGCGTCCACCACCGCAATGCCGAAAACCGAGCACCGGTAACCCGCAACCATCGCAGCGCCCCAATCCTCGGCCGCTGGCTCACCCGCGATCCGATCGGGTATCAAGGCGGAATCAATCTCTACGGCTACGTCAATTCCTCGCCGGTGGGGAATGTGGATGCGGAGGGGCTGGAAGCGCCAATTAACGCCCGGCCGCTGGGGTCCGGCGTCAGCGGCTCCAGTATCAAGTTGAGCCTGCAGGCGAGGGAGTACGATCCGACGTGCACGTATGGCCCAGTGGTCGCGCGGCTTAAGATGCACCTGAGATTCGAGTACAACCCAGGCGGTAAGGTCCCCACCGTCACCACCGATTCCCGCGACAATCGACGGTCACGTTGGCGTCGTCGTGAAATGGCGGCCCGTCGTCACGAGAGATTCGTCGGGGCTGGTCGTCTGGACCTCGGCGATTGGTTGGGGCATCCTCGGTGCGGCGGTCGCCTTTCCGTTTTCGCCAGTCGGGGCGTTAGTTGCTGGCGGCGCTGGGGGGGTGGCCGGATACGTTGACGGTGAACTGTCGAGCCCGTCCTACACGGTGCGCGTGAGCGGGGAATGGTTCGTCTGGCAGAGTGATCATTCCTGCAAGGTACACATAGTGAGCTTGAATGGCCAGGTCGACGCGTCGGCGACATCGCCATTGCCGGCCGAGAGCGTAGTCGTGGAGAGCGCGCGATGAGCGAAGACACGGGTTCCGTAGATGCGGTGGATGTCGGTGCCAGGGCGATGCTTGCTCCTCCGGGCTCGACGGTCACCAGCCCGGCGGCTACCAGCGTGTGCCGCAGGGAGCGGATCATCGGGTTGCTACTTTATGCCACCGGGACATTTATACTTTTATCGTTCGCCGCGTTCGTTCCGAAGCCTGAGTTCGGGGAGGGTGGATGGATTTTCCTCCCCGTGTCGGACACCCTTGCCGCTGGGCTCGCCGCTGCGGTCTACCTGCTGGTGATCGCCCAGACCCAAGCGATGGCTCCGCTGGGCACCGGTGAACGCCCTTGGCGGAGCTCCATTGGGTCTGGTCCCCGGTTTGGCAAGCACTTTTCGTTGTTCCTGTTGGCGTGGGTCGCCTTGCCGCTGATTTACTCGTGTTTACCGTGGATTTTTGGTGGCGGCCACCGCAGCATCGCGTTTGTCGGTGCAATTGCTACGGCGGCCATCGTCTTCCTTGGGTCATCTGCGCAGTCGCGAATTACCCTTGGGGGCGCGGGCCCGTTTCGCGCTGGCTGGGCCGGCTTGCTCGCGGCCGCAGTGCTCGCCCCCCCGCTGATGGTGGCGGGGCCGCTGGTCGCAGCGTCCGCTTTGGGCGTGACGTACCAGCCCCGTGAGCTGCCGGTGGTCATCTACATTGCGAGCGTGTGCGCCCTGTTCGCCGCCTGCGTTGTGGCCTTAGCACTGGCACCGGCCGTGTTGCGGGCCGATGGGCGGCCGTCTGAATCCTTCCCGGCCTCCATTTACAGTGGGGCGCTGGCGCGGAAGGTAGTGGGCGGTGTTTTTTTCCGCGCTAATATACGCCGCGCCCGCGTTGCCGGTGCCATTCTTGCAGCGGCCGCCATCGCGGCGCCCGTCGGGCTGGTATGGTGGGCCTCCGGGGGGTGGCTGCTCGTTGTGCAGACGGGGTTCGCCTCACTCACGCTTGGGTCGCTGGCGGCCGCGTCGACGTGGCGTGGCATCATACTGTGGAAAGTTCCGGCGAAAATCGCTGGCTGAGGCTGGCGCGCTGACGGCCCGGCTTGGGCGAACCGCCTTTGAGGCATGCCTCGCCGCGCCGGAGGGAGTGCGGCACGGGAAGAATATCCTCGTTCCGCGCAGGCTCTGCCGAACGAGTCGGGCTTCCCGGGGGAGGCCGGGCGGCATCGCTGGCCCATGCCTCACACCAAGCCACAAACGGCGCCAAGACGGTACGATAAAGCGGTTAGGCCTAGCCCGGATTATTCACGGTCATCGCGGCAGTGCTGAGATATGCATGGTTGTAGATACATCGGTGGCATGGCTGCTGGTTTTTTACGGTTGTGGGCAGAAGGCCCCCTTACCCCCATTGGCCGATCGGGTTGTGATGGATTCAGGCGGTGGAGCGAAAGATGTTGGAACGTTCGGCGACCAGCTGATAGAAGTGCCACCAGGG
>JAKAVA010000010.1 GCA_021827645.1 Planctomycetota bacterium | reverse complement strand
GGGGCGGATTGAAACGCGACAAAGCGGCGTGCCAGCGTCGTCTTCCCGCTGTTCCCCGCGGCTTCACGCTGCGGGGCGGATTGAAACTACTGGCTGCGAAACTTTCGGAAACCCGTTAAACTGTTCCCCGCGGCTTCACGCTGCGGGGCGGATTGAAACACCCAGCTTGGTAGCTTGGACATAGACGGCCCTCAGGGTTCCCCGCGGCTTCACGCTGCGGGGCGGATTGAAACCCCATGGTTGCCACGTCAAAGCCGTTGGACCTTGGGTTCCCCGCGGCTTCACGCTGCGGGGCGGATTGAAACTTGAACTTTCCGGTCCAGAGCACCGTAGCAGACTCGTTCCCCGCGGCTTCACGCTGCGGGGCGGATTGAAACCGATGAGTTTGCGGAACTTGAGCAGGACATTCTGGGTTCCCCGCGGCTTCACGCTGCGGGGCGGATTGAAACGTAAACGAAAGAACGAAGGAGTTCAATCGTCTGGTTCCCCGCGGCTTCACGCTGCGGGGCGGATTGAAACACGATACCCGCAATGATAACCCAATTCCAGTCGGTTCCCCGCGGCTTCACGCTGCGGGGCGGATTGAAACGCAAGGAAACGGAGAGACGAATCGACCTCTGGGGTTCCCCGCGGCTTCACGCTGCGGGGCGGATTGAAACATTGACTACTATTCCCACCCGGATTGTTGGTAATAGTTCCCCGCGGCTTCACGCTGCGGGGCGGATTGAAACATAAACCGGATTCCCACGATTCCGAATGCCCTTGGTTCCCCGCGGCTTCACGCTGCGGGGCGGATTGAAACGGACGTATCCAACAACATCTTGAACGATTCGTTGGGTTCCCCGCGGCTTCACGCTGCGGGGCGGATTGAAACCGAATCGCTGCCGTGATCGATTCTATCGATACCCGCGTTCCCCGCGGCTTCACGCTGCGGGGCGGATTGAAACAATTCCGTTACCGGAGCTAATCCAATTCAACCGCGTTCCCCGCGGCTTCACGCTGCGGGGCGGATTGAAACGATGATGGCGGACTTCTTGCTGGTGATCGTGCCTGGTTCCCCGCGGCTTCACGCTGCGGGGCGGATTGAAACTCAATTTGTTCAAAAAAATAATACGTCCGACACAATGTTCCCCGCGGCTTCACGCTGCGGGGCGGATTGAAACGAATTCATGACGAGTTTGGCGGCCAGTTTCAGCTCGTTCCCCGCGGCTTCACGCTGCGGGGCGGATTGAAACATAATCAGCAGAAGCTCGACGTGATTATTGAAGCGTTCCCCGCGGCTTCACGCTGCGGGGCGGATTGAAACATCGTGCATGAGAATTTAATACACTGGAGGCTAGTTCCCCGCGGCTTCACGCTGCGGGGCGGATTGAAACCAACCCACGTATCGATATGTCCGACCGGGTAGAATGTTCCCCGCGGCTTCACGCTGCGGGGCGGATTGAAACCTGGCGAACTTAACCTATCCGTTGTAAAAAAAAGGTTCCCCGCGGCTTCACGCTGCGGGGCGGATTGAAACTGGGCCCGGGCGCCCTGCGGGGTCACTGGCTTTTCGGTTCCCCGCGGCTTCACGCTGCGGGGCGGATTGAAACTGCGCCGAGCTCACTTGCCCCCCCGTCGTCGATGGTTCCCCGCGGCTTCACGCTGCGGGGCGGATTGAAACTCGTAGACCGAGGCGATAAGCCGCTTGGGGCCAAGTTCCCCGCGGCTGAAGAGTCGCGGCCCCATTGAAAAGATTTGAAATCTCAAATTACGATCAGGTCGGCCGGGATACGTTCGGGCTCAATTCCACCTGCGAGACGGGGACGGCGATTTCCGCACCGTGGCGGCGGATAATGCGGCCCAGTTCAATGAGCAGACGCTCCTGAATCCGGAGGGATTCCTGCCAGTTCTGCGTATTGGCGAAACAGTACACCATGATCTCCAGCGCATGCTGACCGAATTTGGTGAAATAAATCATCTCGCTCTGCCGATGATCGATTTCCGGATTCTGCGCCACAAAACGGCGGCATTCATCAACGATCGCCTCCAGAGTGCCGAAATCGGCATAGCGGATGGAAATCGTCTCGTAGATGCGCCGTGCGAGCATTCGCGGCGGAGTCTGAACCACATTGGTATTGAAAATCTGATTGGGGACATAGTACGGGCGGGTGTCGAATCCACGCATCGTGGTCGCCCGCCAGCCGATATGTTCCACGGTGCCGTAAATATTCAATGACGGCAGCACGATCCATTCGCCGACCTTGAACGGCCGATCCAGGTAAATCACCAGGGCCCCAAAGAGATTGGACACCACACCTTGGGCGGCGAAGCCGATGGCGATACCCGCCACTCCGCCGAACGCCAGCAGGCTGGTAATGGAAAAATTCAGCACTCGCAGCATCATCAGGCCGATGATGATCATGATGAAAATGCGGGCGATTTTCCCCGCGGCATCACAGACCATCGGATCGGGATCGTGGCCGTGGCGGTGGCGGACGATTTCCGGCCAAGTGAGCTCTACCTGCCGGGTGACGCGCATGGCGGCCCAGCCGAAAATGACAATGACCGCGATCTTGAGTGTATTGGGGAGAATCCAATGATCTCCTGCCGGGTAGAGAGGGATGACCAGCGCCTCTCCGATAAAATAACCGACAATTGACCACATCAGCGCCAGCAACGGGCCGCGCAGCGTCTCGAGGATGCGGGAACGAAGCGGGTGCTTTTCGCGTCTGACGGCGGTGAGCACCACTCGCAGCACAAGGCTGATGAACAGAGTTCCGCAGAGTCCCACACCCAGCGCGACTGCCAGCGATTCGATGGTGGGCAGATGGGCGCTCCAGAATGAAGCGGGATTGACGAGATGTCCGGGCATCAATACGCAGGACCTCCTTTCGCAGTGCAGCGGGGTTGGGTGATACCGGCGGCGATCTCAGTGGTGCCCCGGCGGGCCAACGATGATCCCGCACTCCGATGGTAGGAAAATCGGCGGCCTATGGCAAGCGTCCAAGCAGAAAAACGTCATGTTGTACGTTTTATGAATCCGTGCCACAGAGGTGTATAGTATATATTAATTAAGTTCATATCGGCCCGGCGGCGGTACTGCATTTCAGCGGCGGCGTTTGAGCAGCATGGCGCGAACATTGTTGATGTGCTGCTCATCGGTTTCGCTGGAGCGATCCAACCGGGTGAGTTCAATGCGACCGATGATCATCGCCATCTGATCCTTATTAAAGACAACCGGCCGTGGCCTGTTGAGAAAATCACCCAGTTCCACGAGGCGGATAACGCCCGGCCCGACATCGGTTTTAATCGTCGCCGAGCCGGTGAATACCACCAGCGGGATGAAATTCTCATCGGGGAAGTGAAACAGGTTTCTGATGGCCTTGAGATGGCCGAAGTTCTGCCGGATCGGATTTTGAAATCGCCGGCGGGCGCGATAGAGGACCTGCGTCCACTTCGTATCATCGGGAGTGCCGAAGATCAGACCGCTGTAATGCTTGGTTTCTATGATGAATATACCGGTATCGGCGATGATGATATGGTCAATCTCAGTGGTGCCGGTGCGCGTCGGCATGGTGACATGGTGCATGATCTTGTGGGCACGATGGAAATGCCTCTGGACGGCGGCCGCAATCGCCCCCTGCCTCTGACCGAGTCTGGTGGACCACCAGGCTCCGACGGCCAGGCCGATCAGAATCGAGAAAAGGAATGTTGTAACCAGATAAGAAGCGATCACTCACAAATACCTTATCGCTGAAGGCGGCTGACCGGAGGCTGATGGCAAAGCCGACGGTCGCTCCATCTTGCCATTTCGGCGCACTTAGGGGCGAGAAGGTTCTTCAGCCAGAGGTGCCAACGGGTCCACACCTGCGGCCCGGCTCTCAGATTTTCTTGCGGCGCGACATTCCTGCCGTCACGAATCTGTTCCTCGCTCGGAATGACACCCGGCCGTGAAACATGGAGGCGGAGGGATTCGAACCCTCGTCCCGAAACAGGTTGAAGATCACTTCTACACGCGTAGGTTGCATGTTAATGTCGGACGGTCCGTCGCTCGCAACCTAACTACGGGCCGCCCCAGCCAATCCTGTGTCTTAGCAATCAGCCGATGAGCATTGCTGATTGAGCATTCCGCTGGTCGTCGGTTCTACAACAGTCGCGGAAGTCCGCTGCGAACCGGGCTACTTGTCTTAAGCAGCCATCCGGTAGCCGAAGCTGCCGGCGCTTGGGAACTTAACGTTCTTAGCATTTGATTTTTTGCCACTCAGTTTAACGACTTGTTTGGCAGGTCGGCGTGCCATAATCCACACTACTGCCCGGTCGATACCTTTCGCCCCCGGGGCTTGCTTAATTATAGCCGAACCCCGAACGAATGCGAATGCCGATGCGCTTGTCTCATAATTCACCGTATCGACGTTTGGCCTATAACCATCCATCGCGCATAATCTGCACCATGAGCGAGACTCGATCATCCACTGCCGTTCGTACCATCCTGATTACCACCGCCGGAACCAATTGCGACCGTGAATTGGCCCGCGCTTTTGCCCTCGCCGGATCGCAAGTTGAAACCGTCCACATCAATCGGCTTCTGGAAAATCCGGGAATGCTGCGCGAATTTCAAATCATGGGTATTCCCGGCGGATTTTCATACGGTGACGACATCGCCAGCGGAAAAATTTTCGCCAATATCTTCGTCGATCATCTTTACAATTCGATCCGCGAATGGATTGAACATGGCAAGCTGATCATCGGCATCTGTAATGGGTTTCAGGTTCTGGTTAAAGCCGGTCTGCTGCCGGGGAATTCCAGCGCGGAGGCTGGCCCGGCGCAGCCGTCCGTCACCCTTACGCACAATCACCATGGGCGTTTTGAGGACCGCTGGGTAAAACTCCGAAGCTATTCCAAAATTTGCAAATGGCTCCCCGCCGGACGCGAACTGACCCTGCCGATTGCCCACGGCGAGGGACGATTTGCGGTTGCAACTCCGGATGTTTTAGACGACCTTAACCGGCAGGATCAAATCGTCCTGCGTTATGTGGACGGTAGCGGAAAACCGGCCCATCAATTTCCGGATAACCCCAACGGCAGTCTTGATGCCGTGGCGGGGATCTGCGATCCGACCGGCCGCGTTTTCGGCCTCATGCCGCATCCTGAGCGTTTTATTACCTCGTATCAGCATCCATGCTGGACGCGGTTTGATCAGCTTCCTGTGGCGCAGGGCACGGAGATTTTTGAAAATGCCGTCCGCTGGATTCGGCAATCCGGATCCATCGAGATTTTCGACACAGCGGCTGCGGTCGCAAACTGACCACGGAACGGGGCCAAAGAGTGCTGCACACGGATGTCAAAGGGGTTACCGGGGCCCGCTGGGTCCTCAAGTCGGGGTTGCAGACCCCATCGGTTGAGGAAATCATGCGGGTCGGCAGATGTTCGTCCCTGCTGGCACAACTGTTGGCTATTCGCGGCATCGCGCCAGCGGATGTTGGAAGTTTCCTCTCGCCTGATTTTTCCGATATGAAGCCGCCCGAAGCATTACCCGCCATTGCCGACGCGGTTAATCTGATCGTTGACGCCATCGAATCAAAGCGGCGTATCGCGATCTACGGCGATTACGATGTTGACGGCATCACCAGCATCGCCATTCTGAGCCGGATCTTTAATCTTGCCGGGGCCCGGCACCAATTTTATATCCCTCACCGCGTCGAAGAGGGGTACGGACTTCAAGCCGCGGCTGTGGAGCAGCTTGCCGGTGAGGGTGTTGAACTTTTAATAACCGTGGATTGCGGCATTTCCACACCCGAGCCGGTAAGAATGGCCAAATCGCGCGGTATGCGGGTGATCATCACCGATCACCATCAGCTGCCGCCGGAATTGCCGCCCGCCGATGTGATGGTGCATCCACTGGTGGGCGCCGATGGGACGCTGAAGGATTTGTGTGCCGCCGGCGTGGTGCTCAAACTCGCATGGGGGTTGGCGCAGCGCTTGTCCCAAGCCCATAAAGTAACTGGCGCCTATCGTGAGGTGCTGCTGGAGGCCACGGCGCTGGCGGCTCTGGGCACCATCGCCGATGTGGTGCCGCTGATCGGCGACAATCGCGTCACGGTCACCTATGGGCTCAAGGCGCTCAGACAATGGCGCAGCCCGGGGATCGACGCGCTCTCGGCGGTCTGCCGCCGTTCCGGTTTCGGTGGCCGCGTTGACGATGAATACATTGGTTTTGCAATAGCACCGCGGCTCAATGCCGCCGGTCGCATGGGCCATGCCCGTGAAGCCCTTGAACTGCTCCTGACCGCCGATGCGGATACCGCCGCCTCGCTGGCGGAGGAATTGGATCGGCTGAATCGGCAGCGCCAGAAGACTGAGCGGGAGATGTTCGGCCGGGCCCTGGAGATGATTTCCGCCCTGCCGCAGGTGCCGGAATGCATCGTGGTTCACGACGAGGCATGGCATCCGGGGGTGGCGGGGATTGTGGCGTCCCGGCTGGTTGAACATTTCGGCCGACCGGCGTTTGTTTTATGTCGGGACGGAGATGTGTTTTCCGGCTCGGCACGCGGTATGGAGGGATTCGATGTGCACGCCGCCATTGCGTCGGCGCACCGGTGGATTATTTCCGGCGGGGGACACTCGGCGGCAGGGGGGGTAAAACTTGGCGCTGAAAATATGATTCCCTTCACCGAGGCGCTGGCCCGATACACGGCGCAGGTTGTTCCCGAGGGGGGATTTGTCAAAACCGTCGAAGTTGACGCACTGCTGGAAGCAGATCAGATCGGTCCGTCATTGCTTTCCGACCTTGAAAAACTCGCCCCCTTCGGCATGGGCAACCGGCGCCCCCGTTTTCTCCTTCCCGCCGCAGTTATCGATTCTCCACCGCGTTTATGCGGCCTGGGCGGTCGGACGGTTCAATTGACCCTGCGCACCGGCGGACGCCTGATTCAGGCCGTGGGCTTCCGACTCGGAACCCTGAGTGCAGACTTAAGGCGGGGGATGAGCATCGACGCCGTGGTCGAATTTCGGCCCTCGCTGGAATCTCGCGCCCACAGGCCGGAGTTTCGGCTGTTGGACTTCCGCCATTCTCCCGTCGCAGCGGCCGATTCACCCGCCTTGGCGGCCGCCCGGTCGAGATAGCTGATGAGTCAACGCACCTTTATATGCAGGTTTAGCCCTCTTTACGCCCCTCGCCGCCTATGCGTCGGAATCCAAGGCGCGTGTTCGCAGGTTAATCCTCAAATAAGGCTGCAAACATCAGTAATCATAAAAGATGCGGGACTGACTCATACCCACTTTCGTGAGGGGAGATTTGGGTTGGATCGCAATGAAAGCGTTCTTCCCGATCTCCATACATTTCAGATTACCGCGCCTCACTGTTGCTTGCAGTCAGCCGACACATTTTATATTCCGGTATTCCCCAACCGCACCCGCGTAACTCGCTCCCGCACCCTGCCGCATACTGCGGCACCGAACTAAGTATGAGCCAAAGATGCGGGATGATTGACTTACGGAAAAATATGGCTATTACATTTGTTGAGAGCAAGGCACGGGTTTGGGAGAGCATCCTTTCAAGCCTCAGTTAAGCCTGGTAGTCAGTAATTACCCTGCGATCTCATTGATCGCGGGTCACGGGGATTGGTCTGAAACGTCTGCCGTGGACAGGCCGTAGGGATTATTCCCGGTCGCTGTTTCGGAACCGTGTATTAGTTCTCGATCATCGCAGGGTGTGCTGCGTTTGGGTCCGTGCACGAATTTATCCGAGTAGCATCGAACGGCACCCTCTGCGTCAACGAAATGGTTGGTAGTATTTTTGTAAGAACTGATGGAGGAGCAAGATTATGTCAAAGTTGTCCGCAAAAAATGGACTCCGTAACAAAATGATCGCAGTTGCCGGCGCACTGGTGCCCGTTTTGGGGGCGTCGATTGCCGTCGCCAGCCCGGCCACCATACCCTCGCCGTTTAGTTTTAATCTTGTGGCACTCGGCAATGTCGGTACCACGTCCTCCCCGAAAACCGCCGATGTCCAAGGCACAGCGGCAATCGTGGGGAACCTGTATGGAAGCGGCTGGAGCGCCGGTTTAGACGCTACGTCTGTGGCTGGATATTCCCTTTACGTCGGAGGAACTGCCAAATTTTCGGCCGGTTCCATCGGATCTAACGGGATGCAGGTGGGGGGTAGCCTGACACTTGATAATTTCGGCGCCACTGCCCCGATTGTCTCCGGCGGAAATCTTTACGGGACGAACTCCGGTACACTCTCCGGACCAGTGACGCTTGGTGGCACGAATCAATCGCAGCTTACCATCACGGGCACCCTTAAAGAAAATCAAGCTTTCTCACCCGCGTTTAATCCCGGCTCGTTAACCAGTTACTTCGATAACCTTTCTACGGCATACAGCGTTCTTCCCCCGACGGTGGCCGCCAATCAGGTGGTTAACCAATACAGCACTTTAACCATCAACGCCACCAGCGGCGTGCAGGTTGTCGATCTGGCTGCCGGAACCTTCGGTGATCAGACCAGTGTGAATATCAAGTTTTCCGGCGGATCGGATGCTTCCAATTATCTCATTATCAATGTGCCCGACTCATCGCTGACTCTGAATTATCTTACGTTCAGCTTCAGCGGGATATCGGCGTCGCATGTACTGGTCAACGCGTTGGGGCTGACGTCGTTGACACTCAACAGCGGCGGCAACTACAACCTCCTGGCCCCAAGCGCCAATACCGATTACACCTCCGGAAGCTTTCAAGGCAACCTGATAGTTGATAATCTGACGGGCGGCGGTGAATCTGATTTGGGCAATTTCTTTACCCCACCCCCGACTGCGGTCGCCACGCCGGAACCCGCTGCGATCGCCCTGCTCGCCGTTGGCGCACTCGGGTTGCTGGTTCGCCGCAAAAAAGTTTTGGGTCGGTGATTCGAGGCGCCCATTGAGGCCCTCAACCCTGCTGCACGCTGACGTTTCAACCATCGGCGGACGGGTATTGGCGGAAAATGGTGACGATCAGAATTTACTCCGCTGATACCGCGGCGTTTGCTGCAATCCATTCGTCCATCGCGGCGGCGGCATCGGCGTCGGGCATCTGCTCCGGCGGGTGCTTCATCAGGGCGGCGGAAACCGGAATCAGCGCCCCGGCGATTCCCCCCTTGAGCGCCAACCACGCACATCGCACCGCATCCACCACCACACCGGCGGAATTGGGGGAATCCTCCACCGCAAGTTTGACATCCACTTCCATCGGCAGTCCGCCGAACCCCTGAGCGTTAATACGGATATAACAAATCTTCTGATCGTTGAGAAAGGGAATGTAATCGGATGGCCCGATGTGAATGTGGCCCGCATCCAGCGGCGTGTGCAATTGGCTGTTGACCGCTTCGGTCTTGCTCGTTTTCTTGCTCCCCAGCCGTCCGCGTTCCAGCATGTTGAGAAAATCCGTATTCCCGCCCACATTCAGCTGATAACTGCTCTGAATGCTGATCCCACGCGCGTCAGCAAGTGCCATGAGCTGCCGATGAATGATCGTCGCACCGAATTGGGATTTAACATCATCCCCGATGATCGGCAGCCCGGCCTGTGCAAAGCGTCCGGCCCAGTCGGGATCGCTGGCGATAAATACCGGAATACAATTCACCATGGCGATCCCGGCCTCCAGCGCGGCGCGGGCGTAAAATTCTGTCGCAGCCTGCGACCCCACCGGCAGATAATTCACCAAAACATTGGCACGCGTTTCACGGAGTATCTTCACCACCTCGGCCGTGGTGACCTGATCACCCGTCTTGTCCGCCACGGCTCGGCGCTCCGGCGGAAAGCTTTCCAGATGTGCGGCCACGCCGTCAGCGCTGGGCCCGGGATGGACCACCGCACCGTGATCATCCGGATCGGGGCAGAAAACGCGGGCGTTATTCGGCTGGGCAAAGATCGCCTCGGCGATGGGGCGGCCGATTTTGCGGGTATCGATATCAAAAGCGCATGCGATTTGAATATCGCCCACTGAAAGCCCGGCAATCTGCGTATGCATCAAACCGATCTGAGCCTGGTTCCGCCGATACCAGGAAAGCCCCTGTACCAGCGTGGAGGCGCAATTCCCCACACCCACAATCGCAATTCGCGGTGCTGATCCAACAAGTAATGATGAATGCTGCATCAGGGGCAGAGACTCCTGAGTAGAAAAGAATAACCCGGCCGGTAGTCTGATGGCCGCCTTATCGCTTGTCGGTATCTTCCAGTATCAGGCAGCAGTAGGCGGTTACCAACGGGTGCACACGTTCCAGCCAGCGCGGGCTCCAACGGTTATACCACGAGCCGTTTTTGTTCTGCAGGCTGATGAGCTTGGCACGAATTTCGTGCCGCCAGTTGTGCTTCACACCGTTGATGTCGGTAATGGTGGATACCCGAAGCGCCCGGAAAGTGCGGGCGAACATCAGATAATAATAAAACAATCCCATGCGACTGCCGCCGGTTCCGGGATTGTAATTCAGTGTCCAGTGTGAACGGATCCACCCCAGTGCAGCACGTACCTGCGGACTGCGTTTGGTCAGACCAGCGTAAATCATGCTCTTAAGCCCCGCATAGGTCATCGTGCCGTAGGGGGTCAGCGTGGCACGACCGCTGAGATGATCGGTATCACCAAACTGCGACTCGCCTCCGTTGGCGGCCGTGTAGATGAAACCGCCGTTATGAAGCCCTTTGGCAAACGGTTCAGGGTTGGTTTCACTGTTTTCCTGACACCGCTCCACGAACACCAGCGCCCGCTTCATCGCGGGATTCGATGCCGGCACGCCCGAATCATGCAGCGCCTGAATAAAAAATGAGGTATTGGATAAATCCGGACGTCCGGTTCCATACCCCACGCCACCGTACCATGAACTGTTTTTCGTAATGAGCTTGCCGTTCGGCTCCTTCATCGGCGCAACACGCTGCATGGAAATGAGAAACTTCTGCGCCGCCTTGATCTGATGTTTGTATTTATTTCCCGGCATCACCGCCAGCGTGCTGAGCACAATACAGGTGTTGTAGTTGGGAAGCACCTCTTCAGAAAAACCGCCGTCCGGCCCCCGTGTGGATTCAATGAAATGCATCGCCCGGACGATCGGCTTGAAATTCGGGCTGTACCCCGCCTGAATCAGTCCCTTAACCACCAGAGCCGTCACGGCAGGCCCCACCTGGGGCACCCAGCTTCCGTTGGGGTTCTGATGAGCCAGCAGGTAATCCAAGCCCTTAGCCAACGGCTTGTCGGTTTTATACAGCGGGGCGGCATGGGCGCAGGTGCTGCCAACAAGGCCCAGCAATGCCGCCGCACCGGCGATAAACCATTTCGATTTACGACTTCCAAGTGACATAGCTAATATCTCCGCCGATAGAATCCGAATACCGGTAGGTGGCAAACGGCATCACACCCAAACCGTTGCCTGAGTCCTTTTGATGATAGCGGGGGGATGCAAAAGAGCCAAATTCCCGTTTCACCCTTCCGTCAATCGCCCGCCGTCAGCCACGCCAGATATTCCGTATTTCCCTTCTGCCCCTCGATCGGACTCTCCATGACACCCCGGCATCGCACACCGAGCGACGGCATGGATTCAATCACATCGCGACACACACTTTCCGCCTGCTCGCGCGTCAGCACCCCTTTTTGCCGACGGGCAATGTCCGATTCATAATGCGGTTTGATGAGGGTGATGATCGCCGCGTCCGGGCTATCGATCAGCCATCGAACCGCTGCCGGAATGATCAGGGCCTGCCGCGTCCAGCCGGCATCGATTGAAACATACGAGACTTTTTCCGGAGGGATCAGATGCAGGGCGTTGGTGCGTTCCATCACCACCACGCGCGGGTCGCGGCGTAATTTCCACGCCAGTACACCATACGCCGTATCCACCGCAAAAACCCGGCTTGCACCCTTATCCAGCCAGCAATGCGTAAATCCACCCACGTTGCAGCCAAAATCCGCAACGGTTTTATTCGATGGTTGAAGATTGAATGTCTGGATCGCCGCAAGCAGCTTGAGTCCGCCCCGCGATACAAATTGCGGCGCTTTCGGCTCATTCCCGTCGGCAGATGAAGGGTCAGATTGACGTTCAGGCGGAACCATCAGAAAAGTTCCAACCGCGACACCGGCGGCATGTGGTTAGACGCAAAAAACTCCGCTGGCGGCGGAGCGCTTTAGTTCGCGCCGGCTTTGGCCAAGGCGTTGATCTTCTTCATCAGGCGGCTTTTCTTTCGGGCGGCCGTCTTCTTGTGGATGGCTCCTTTGCCACTGACCCGATCCAGCGTGCGAACCACGTCCGGAAGGCTCTTCTGGGCGGCCGACAAGTCCTTCTTGCTGATTGCGAGGTCCAATTCCTTAACCTTTACCCGCACATCGCGCTTACGATCGCGGTTGCGAAGACGCCGCTTCGCAGATTGTCGGATCCGTTTCCTTGCCGAAAGTGAATGGGCCACACACAACTCCTGCCTGATTAACCGGGCTCAATGAACATTTTTAACGTTCCGCAACCGGTCGGAACCACTTCTCCGCCAGCGCAGCAAACGCCAAGTACCCGCCCTATGCGGATAAGCCCCGTATATTCACCGAAAACAGTCTCTTAGGCAAGCGTTCTCGGCATTCCATGTCGCCCATCGTTGACGAAAGCATGTCCTTCCAAAAATCCCTTATCAAGACGCGGTCATCACTTGGTGCTCCAATGCGGAGCGTTGGGTTGTTCAGCGAGAAACTTTTTAATGGCCTTGGCAAAGTTACTGTCATTGAGGGGAAAGATCTTTCTGACGCGTGCATCGCGGTATCTGCCGTTTACCGGCACGTTCCA
>JAKAVA010000105.1 GCA_021827645.1 Planctomycetota bacterium | reverse complement strand
ACCCGATCGGCCAATGGGGGTAAGGGGGCCTTCTGCCCACAACCGTAAAAAACCTGCAGCCATGCCACCGATGTATATACAACCATGCATATCTCAGCACTGCCGCGATGACCGTGAATAATCCGGGCTAAGCCTCCGTGGCCGTCGCGCATCGAGGGCGCACCGGAAGTCGATGAGGCGTTTTCCATCAGTCACATCCTCTCCATCGCAGGGCTGGCCGGGGCGACATGGCCAGCCCGCGCCAAGCCACCTTATTGCGATCCGTGAATCCTCACCAGCCCGGCGTTGTTAAAATACTGGTAGGTCCCAAGGTACCCGGCCCAGCCAGTATACCAACCGGCCTTGGAGACATTCCCCGACCAAACATTCGCGACTGAATCGGTGGAGCCCGCGGCCCTGTAGGGTGACGCCGAGTGACAGGCGTAGATTTTCAGTTCGCCAAGGCCGTAGGAGGAGTATTCCCCGGGCATCAGTAGGTTGCCGTATTTTGAATTGAACACGAGTGCGCCACGATCCGTCTCGTCGGTGTGGCTGATGATGCCTATGGCGTATGTGTCGAGCGATTTGAAAGCTCTCCGCAGCGCCACGAAGCTGCCTTGATAACCGGGGCCGGTGTTGTGCACATCCAAGCCATCTCGCCGCCATTTCACCGCCCAAGCATCGTCGACGCCATCCAAGGTGAGACCCAGTAATACTCCCTGCGCAAAGGCCCAACCCCAATTGCGGGTCGCAGAAATGTTGTCAAAAATCCACGCCGTGTTTGGAATCGTAAATTTCTCACCGCACTTCAATGGGGATGCGGCGGTGGCGGGGAGCTTGGACCCACGAAGCGGCTTAAGCCACTTTCTATATTGGCTGCTGTCAAGGAGGATGAGGTTTCCGTGGTTGTCCTTGGTCTGCAGGAGCGAGTTGATTGTGTCCCCCTTCTGGCCCGAAACCGTTGCGCGGGCCTTGCCGTCCCGCGTGATCGTCCATTTCGTGCCCTCCGCATCCACATTCCCCACCGGCGAGGAATCGACGAATTGATACGTATTGGCCCCGTTAATATATTGGGCCGGGTCCTGCTCCATCCACCGGCCGAGGTTTGGGGCGCCGCAATGGTTGCCGGTTACCGGTGCTCGGTTTTCGGCATTGCGGCGGTGGACGCGACGGTCCGTGCAAATGCCGCTCTCGCCACCGCACTCTCCACCGGTGCATTCGGACAACAGGATTTCGTTGATCGCAACCATACGAGCCCCAGCGTTTCAGTATCTGTGGAGAACGATAACGCGCGGCGCAGCCTGAATCAAACGGTGTGCGCCGGCCGTCCCCGGCCCACCCCATAGCCCGCGCGATACACGGTTCCGTCTTGACGGCTGGCTTATCTCCATTCATTCCCCCGGCAAGCCGGGGGCTAAGTGAAGGTTGCCAGTGTCCTCCGCGGTTAACGTGGTTTTTACGACGGTGGCCACCGGCGGATAAATCCGCCGGCTCGCATTCAGGATGATCGCATCCGGTGGTTGTTCGCCGCTGAGATCGGCGCGGGGTAAGGTGCATGTCGGTGGGTGGCGGATTTGCACTCCCCCGGGGGATGCCCGGAAAAGTTGCCTCGCCTTCCGGTAAAGGCTGGATAGCTCCCAGGCATGGAACAGAGGAAAAAATCGGGAGAAGCGGTTAATCTTTTGTCGTGCGAAAGACTTTGCTGTTTCCGAGCATTCTATTTCTGGCGCTGTTCGCAGCCTGCTATTGGATATCGGCGGGTTCCACACCCCGACGTGGTGCCATCGTCTTCTGTCAGGACGGACAGATTCACACGCTGGATCCGGCCAAGATGACCTATTTGCAGGACATCCGAGTTGCGCAGGCTCTGTGGGAGGGGCTGGCGCAATATGCCCCGCACACGCTTAAACCTATACCCGGTCAGGCGAAAAGCTGGTCGATATCCAAAAACGGTCTGGTATACCGATTTTATCTCAAGCCCAATGCGCGCTGGAGCAACGGACAACCCGTCACGAGCCGCGATTTTCTATTCGAGTGGAAGCGGGTTCTTCATCCCCATACGGGTTCGGGCTATGTCTTTCTGTACTTTCATATTGCGGGTGCACAAAAATATTTCAATTCAATCGCGGCCCATCCGCACCATCATCTGCCATTTTCGACGGTGGGGATCAAGGCCCCGAATCGCCACACGCTGGTGGTGACACTGACGCATCCATGCCCGTATTTTCTTGATCTGATGGCATTTCCGCCATTTTTCCCACTCGATTACCGGGTGATGCAACATTTCCGGGAGAACGAAGACGGGCAGACCGGATACAACCCGATCTGGACACGTCCGCCCCATCTGGTCACGAACGGTGCCTACCGACTGACCGATTGGAGATTCCATCAGTTTCTGGAACTTACCCCAAACCCCTACTACGATCAGCGGTCGCAGGTTCACTGCCCTCTGCTGAAAATAGTCAATTATCAGGATTCGACGGCGGCATTTCTGGCCTATCAGAGCGGAGTGATCGATGTTGTGGGATTTGTCCCCAATTCGCTCGGCCCGGCGCTGGTGAGACAGGAAAAGGCGGGGCTGCGACATGATGTACACGTTACACCGGTCTTCGGAACGATGTTTCTGGATTTGAACTGCCAGAAAGGGGTATTAAAAAACCGCCTGATACGGGAAGCGTTGGATATGGCCATTGATCGCCGGGCGCTGGTGCGTCATGTGGTGCGAATGCCGACCATTCCTGTACACGTGCTGATTCCGCCGAACACCATTCCGGGATATCGGAGTCCGAAGGGCGTGGGATTTAATGTGGCTGAAGCACGGCGCCTGCTTGCTCAGGCGGGTTATCCCGGGGGACGGGGCATGAAACCCCTGCGCTATCTGGTGGTGGCTGGTTATCCTCTGATGATGCCGCTGGCGGAGGCGATAGGCGCCATGTGGCAAAAAAATCTGGGGGTGAGAATCCACATCATTTCGGAGGAGGGGAAGATCTTTCACGAAGAATGCCTGCACGGACGCTTTGATGTTGCCGGTGACGGGTGGTACGGCGATTATCCCGATCCAAGCACATGGCTCGATTTATTTCTTACCGGCAACCCGAATAATATGTCGCATTACCAATCCCCCATGTACGATCGTCTGCTGCAAAAGGCGAGTCAGCAACCCAGTGCGCGGGCAAGATTTCATCTCATGCATCAGGCGGAGGCGTTTCTGGTGGATCAGGCATTTCCCGCGATTCCGCTGTTCCAGGTACCGGATGGGATGGTTTATAATCGCGCCAAGATCGGCGGAATCAAACCGAATACTCGCCTCTTGACGCTCCTGAAGTATATTCACCGCAGGTGATTTGACGATGCTGGCATTTATATTTCGACGTCTGGCTCAATCCATTGTGGTGCTGTGGATCGTCTATACCTGCACCTTCTGGCTGCTGATGGCAACGCCGGGAGATCCGTTCGTCGGGCAGAAGCAGCCGCCGCCAGCCGTGATTGCGGCCCTCAAGGCCCGCTACGGGCTCAACGACCCCTGGAAGGCTTATCTGCAATACCCCGTGGAAGTGATTCTGCATGGGGATATGGGCCCCACCATCAGCTACAGCAACTGGTCGGTGGCCGCAGTTATTAAAAATTCCCTTCCGGTGTCGATGGCGCTGGGAGCGCTGGCCCTGCTCATCGCGATGTGGCTGGGGACGGCGGCCGGCATTCTGGGGGCCGTATTCAGGCGGCGATGGCCGGATCACCTGATCACGGTCGGCAGTCTGGCGGCGATCAGCATTCCAAACTTTATTCTCGGTTCCGTTTTACTGATTATTTTTGCCGTGGATACGTCGCTGCTGCCGTCAGGAGGGTGGGGAACGCTGCAACAGTTGATTCTGCCGGCCACAACGCTGGCATTGGCTTATCTGGCCATTGTGGCAAGGCTGATGCGGACCAGCACCATGGATGTGCTGCATTCCGATTACATCCGCACGGCCAAGGCGAAAGGGAACTCGTCGATGCGTATCATCTCCGCCCATGCCGCGCCCAACGCCTCGCTGCCGGTGCTGGCGTTTCTGGGGCCGGCGGCTGCCGGCGTTTTGACGGGATCATTTGTAGTGGAGAAATTGTTCGCAGTGCCGGGCATGGGAGATGTATTTGTCAATGCGTGTCTGGATAAAGATATCCCGCTGGTGCTGGGTATCACGATGGTGTACACGGTGATATTAATCCTGATGAATCTGCTGGCGGATATCGCCTGCGCCATGGCCGATCCACGGGTGGCGATCAGCGGCTGATCATGACATGATATTAAGCGCCGTGGCGCGGCGTTGAGGTTGGTATGATTGTTGACACTCACACACGCATCTGGCACAGCCCGACCCAGCTCGGCCCTGATGCCATTGACAATCTCGCCCGGCCGGTGGACGTGGCCGGCGAGCGGGTGCGCGTGCTCCCGCGTGCCGATGGGGCAAGCCATCTGCTCTCCAGCGAGCCGGCCGATTACTGTTTTGTGCTGGGGTTCAAAAGCCTGTATCTCAAGGCGGAAATCCCCAATCGGTGGATTGCCGACTATTGCGCGGAACATTCAGAAAAAATGGTGGGCTTTGCGGGGGTTGATCCGACCGATCCCGATGCGGTCGATAAAATATCTCTCATTGCCAGGGAGCCTTCACTCAAAGGGATCGTGATCTGCCCGGCAGCGCAGGACATTCACCCGTGTGACACTCAGGCGATGGAGGTGTACGAGGCGGCGGCGCGGCAAAAGCTGCCGATCATCATGGATATCGGGCCCAACTTGTGCCCGGGTGTCAAATTGCAATACGCCCGGCCGGGCCTGATTGATGAAGTCGCCCGATCCGTGCCGGATCTTCGTATCGTCATCACACAGATGGGGTATCCGTGGGTGGATGAGGTGCTGGCCATTCTGCAGAATCATAAAAATGTATTTTCCAGCATCGGTGCCCTGCTCCGGCGCCCGTGGATCGCGTACGATGCCCTGCGCCGCGCATGGGAAATGGGCGTTATGGATAAGTTGCTTTTCGGCAGCGATTTTCCGTTCATGTCGGCGACCGAGGCGGTGGAGGCGGTTTTTAATATCAATCAACTCGTTGCGGATACGGGCCTGCCCAAGATTCCGCGGACGGCACTCGAGCAACTCGTTGAACGGGATGCCATCGGTCTTTTGCAGATTGATATTCCGCGGGCGAAAATTCTGGCCAACCTGCCACGCCATCGTCGTGTAGGACGGACGGGATAGTGTCGGCAACACCAGCAGCGGGGAGTTGTATTTGAAAAAGGAACGCATGGGAATCATCGGCGACGGAGCAATGGGAACGCTCTGCGCCACGATCATCGGTGCCGCCGGTTTTCCGGTGCAGCTATGGGGTCGCGATGCTGAAAAAATCGCCGAGCTCGCCCGGATTCGCGAAAATACCCGCTATCTGCCGGGGATTCCGCTTCCCGCTGAAATTCGCTTTACCGCCGATCTCGATGAACTGATCGCCAACTCCGATGCGCTGATCTGTGCGATTCCCACCCAGCATATCCGCTCGGTGCTGCAGCGCTCCCCCCGAAGTCCGGCCGCCTCCATGCCTGTCATCAGCGTTGCCAAGGGGATCGAAAACAGCACGCTGCTGTGCCCGACGGAAATTATTACCGACCGGTGGCCGCAGGCGCGGACGGGTTGCATATCCGGCCCGGCGATTGCCCATGAAATCGCGGCCGGTCTTCCGGCGACGGTCGTGGCGGCCAGCGTGCATGAGGATATTTTGTCGTTGATGCATCGCCTTTTCACCACGTCGTCTCTGCGCGTTTATTCCAATACCGATGTTCGGGGAGTTGAGTTGGCGGGCGCCACTAAAAATATCATCGCCATCGCCGCCGGGATTCTTGACGGAATGGAGGCGGGCACCAATGCCAAGGCTGCGCTGATGACGCGGGGACTGGTGGAGATATCACGCCTGGGAATCGCGATGGGATCGAAAGCGGAAACTTTCAGCGGGCTGGCGGGCATGGGGGATCTGATCACCACCTGTTTTGCGCCGGAGGGCCGGAATCGGCGTTTCGGCCAGTTGATCGGATCGGGTTTTTCCGCGCCTGATGCGCTGGCCCGCTCGCGCGGTGTGGTGGAGGGAATGCCCACCACCCGGAGCGTTGTCGATCTGGCCCGGCGACTGGGGATCGAGATGCCGATCAGTCACGGTCTCTACGAGGTCCTCTTTTCCGGCAAAAGCCCGCGCGATGCGATTGCGTCGCTGATGAGCCGACAGCCGCGACATGAGGGGATTTCCGGGCCTCAGCGCCCCGCGCCACCGGTAACAAATTCCTGAATGCGATCAAGCCCGCGGTTGATCTGATCCATGCCCGTCGCGAAACTCAGCCGCACATGGTCATCAAATCCGAAATCATTTCCCGGCACCACGGCGACATGCGCATCGGAGAGCAACCGGCGTGCAAATTCAACCGCATCGCGGCAGACGGCCGCCGAGAGCCCCAGGGGACGATTTAATAATCCTTTAATGTCTACAAAGCAGTAAAAGGCCCCGGTCGGCCTGACGCACCGGACACCGTCAATCGCATTGAGCCGCCGCCACATATGCTCGCCGCGTTCTTCAAACGCCAGGCGCATCTTTTCAACAGCCGCTTCATTGGCGGGATCGCTCAGGGCATTGACAATGGCGGGCATGCAGAAGCTGGTGATGTTGCTGGTCATCTGGCTCTGAAGCTTATTCATGGCCGCGATGAGTTCCCGCGGGCCGGCCGTATAGCCGATACGCCAGCCGGTCATGGCGTAGGTTTTGCTCAGGCAGTTGCAGGTGATGGTGCGGCTTTTCCAGAAGTCCCAGTTCAAGGCCGCCCAGGAGCAGCTTTTCTGGCCATTAAACACAAGACGCTCGTAGATTTCATCGCTGCAGACGATGATCTGCGGATGCCTTTCGAGAACGTGTGAAAGTTCATGGAGTTCCTGCCGATGATACGTATGGCCGCCGGGGTTACTGGGAGAATTCATGATGAACATGCGGGTGCGCGGCGTGATGGCGGCGGCGAGTTGCTGGGGTGTCAGTTTGAAATCCCGAGCCGGCTCGCCCCGCAGGAAAACGGGTGTTCCACCGGCGAGTTTCACCATTTCGGGATAGCTGACCCAGTACGGAGCCGGAATGATCACTTCATCTCCCGGATTGAGCGTCGCCATCATCGCCACATAAAGGGAATGTTTACCCCCCACCGAGATGATGACTTCTTCCGGCGAATAATCCAGATGGTTGTAACGGCGTAATTTATCGGCAATCGCGGTGCGTGCCTCGGGAGTTCCCGCCGTCGGTTCATACTTGGTTTTACCGGCTTTCAGGGCGGCAATCGCCGCGTCTTTAATGGGTTCGGGCGTATCGAAATCCGGCTCGCCGGCCCCGAAACTCACCACATCAATTCCCTGCTTTTTCAGTGCATTGGCCTGCGCGGTCACGGCAAGCGTGATGGACTCGGCAACGACGTTTAAGCGATCTGCAATCTGCATGAAAAACCTCCGCAGCCCCAGCGCAAGTGCCGAGGCAAAGCCCGATATTCTAACAAAAGATGATAACGGTCAGTACCCGCAATGGGAGCTGTGCCCGCATCGCATCCGTTGCCGTCAGCCCCGAATACTCCGAAGTTTTTCCTCCACGGCGGCGAGAATGGCGTCGGGTTCGCTCATTCTGCCCTGACCGATCGTCCGGCACGCCTGCCAGCCGCTCTCCGGCCCGATCATCGCCACACCCCAGTCGCGCAGGCGACGGATATTGGCCTGGGTTGCAGGGTGATTCCACATGGTTTCATTCATGGCGGGGGCGAGAAGGAGTTTTTTAATATCGGTTGCCAGCAGCAGCGTGCTGACCAGATCATCCGCCAGACCGCCCGCAAGTTTCGCCAGTGAATCAGCACTGGCCGGGGCAACCAGCACGAGATCCGCCTGCGCGGGAAGCTGAATATGCCGGGGCTGAGTCGCTTCCGCCGGATGCTCCCAGATGTCCAGATGGACACGATGACCGGTAAGCCCCTCGAAGGTGGCCGGGCCGATAAATCGGGTTGCTGCTGCGGTCATGGCCACTTCAACATGATAATGCGACTGAGCGAGCGAACTGGCGAGTGCCGCGACTTTATATGCCGCGATACCGCCGCTTACACATATCAGGATACGCACCGCATCCGCCATGATATCCGCCTGAGAATGCCGACCGCCGAGCGGCCATCAGTCGCGTCCGAGGGCCTGATCCGGCCGACTTACATTACTTTTTTCGTAGTCGATCTGGATTTTGCCCTGCAGGATTTCATCCAGTATGACTTCCAGCACGGGTCGTCCGTTGCGCTCCACCAGCGGACGGGCCCCGCCGATGATTTCCCGCCAGCGATGCTGCACCAGCGCACAGAGTTTGAACCGACCACCGAGCTTGTGAACAATCTCATCACTTTTTACGGCTTCAATCATACCAATCGCTCCATTTATTCAATCGTCACATTTCATGGCTTTATCGGCGTATCGTGCGACCGAACGCGGCTGATAAAGGCCCTGATATCGTTTACCGTCTGATCGAGGTTCTCATTGACCACCATGCAGCGGTACGCATTAAAGCTGCGTGCAAATTCGATCTCCCGCTGGGCTTCATCAAGCCGGCGATTGATCACCTCGGGTTCATCGCGCCCGCGGTGTTCCAACCGGCGCCGCAACTCATCCAGCGACGGAGGCAGGATGAAGACGCCCAAGGCCTCGGGAAAAGCGGTGGCCACCTGTCGTCCGCCGTGCACATCGATCTCCAGCAGCACCATGCGGCCGGCAGCGAGTGCTTCTTCCACCGGTCGGCGCAGCGTCCCGTACCAGTTTCCGAACACATTAGCATATTCCAGAAAGTCATTTTGATCAATTCGGCGCCTGAATTCGGCCTCGTCGACGAATTCATATCGCTTACCGTGCTGATCTTGAGCTTTGGGCTTGCGGGTGGTGGCGGAGAGGGCAAATTCGGCGGGCAATTCACGGCTTAACCTCAGGCAAACCGTGGACTTACCCACGCCCGAAGGTCCGGAAATGAATATCAGCGATCCCGAGGGCATCAGTCTGCTTCCCAAGCTCCGCAAATTCCGCATGGTGCCGCAACTCCCCCGTTGCATGGCAGGATTTGAGGCGGAGAAGTATCCCTGAATTTCATCCTATTCCACATTCTGCACCTGCTCTTTTATACGGTCGATACACCCCTTGATCTGCACCACCCAACGCGTAATCTGACCGTCGCTGCATTTGGAGCCCAGTGTGTTGGCCTCCCGCAGCATTTCCTGAGCGATGAATTCCAATGTACGCCCCACCTGACTGGATTGCCCGGCGACTTCGACAAAATGGTCGAGATGGCCGAAGAGTCGGGAAAGTTCTTCGCTGATGTCGGATCGATCGGAGAACAGCGCCACTTCCCGCAGCAGATCGGAATCGCTCAGCGACATCTTCGCATCGCTGACAAGCTGATTGACCCGCTGCTTCAGCCGCTCGTGATATTGCCGACTCACCTGCGGAGCTTGCTGACGGATGTTACCGGCGGCTGCGCGGATTTCATCCAAATGTTTACGCAGGTCGCCCCAAAGCACCTCACCCTCCCGCCGACGCATCTGCAGCATGCGATCCAGGGCTTCATTCGAGAGGGAGACAATTAATTCACGGCATGCGAGTTCTTCCTCGCTGGAGATGGTGCGATTCTGACAAGCTCCCGGCAAAGCGAGAATCTGAGCTAGGTCGAGCGTGCAGGGGATATCCCGCTGTTTGCAGATTTCTGCAGCGCCAGCCAGCGACTGAATGTAGTGGGAGACGACATCCGGATTGACTTCCGCCGCCTGACTTATGGCCGCACCGGTGAGCGAAACATTGATGGTAACCGAGCCGCGTTCGATACGCTGGCGGACAATGGATTCCAGATCGACTTCGCAGGCGGAAAACGCCTCGGGCAGATGCAGGACGACTTTCAGCGATCGGTTGTTGACCGATTTGACTTCCACCTGACATGAGCAGGCGGGAGTTTCCTTCGCCGCCCTGCCGTAGCCTGTCATGCTGTTGATCATCAGAAGCCCACTATGTTACAAAACAAAATAGGATGCAGTGGATGTCGATAACCGATCACGGTTTGGTTGTGGCCGGTACCTTCGCCGATGATTTCGGTGGCAATGTCGCGGTGTGGCTGCCGGAAGTAAGACCGGACGATTTGCCGCCGGGAGCAGCGGACGGAACTGCTTTGCCGCTGCCGGTGGATGGGGCCGTCTGCTGCGAAGTTGGCGTAGGAACCGCATTCGGCGCTGCGCCGACACGCCAATTAAGAATAAAGGCCAGAAGCAGAAACACGACAAATATGATCACGGTAGCGGTAGTGAAGACATCGCCGGTTTTGGTTCCGAAGGCCGACTGCCCCCCTCCCGCACCAAACGCTCCGACAAGCCCTCCGCCGCGCCCCCGCTGCAGCAGCACGATGAAGATCATCAGCACGCTGATGAGCACGAAGACGACGGTCAGAAATGTATTAAGCATGAATGCAATTCCCGAAAACGTTGCTCCGCCGAAGGCCATACCCCGCACCCATGGCGCGGCATGATCGCCCCGGCAACAAAACTCTAAACACCCTCCGCCGCCTGAATGATAGCGACAAATTCGTCGGCAATCAGGCTTGCACCCCCGATGAGCAATCCGTCCACGTCCGGCTGGGAGAGCAACTCCGCTGCATTGCTTTTCTTCACCGACCCGCCGTACTGAATGCGAATCTGGCCGGCGAGTTCCGGACTGACAATTTCCGACAGGCGTGCACGGATGAATGCGTGCGTCTCCTGGGCATGAGCCGGGGTGGCGGTCTGCCCGGTGCCGATGGCCCAGACGGGCTCATAGGCAATTACCAGATGCCCCATGGCAATGACATCGTGCGACAGGTTGGCCAGGCCGGTCTTAAGCTGGTGAAGGATGACCTCGGCGGCGCGACCGGCGTTGCGTTCTTCAAGCGTCTCACCGACGCAGTAAATCACCACCAGTTTTTCCGCGGAGGCGGCAAGAACTTTTTTATTCAGTACGGCGTCGGTTTCCCCAATGACATGCCGCCGTTCACTGTGACCGACCAGCACATGGGACACACCGATTTCCAGCAGCATTTCCGGACTGACTTCCCCGGTAAAGGCACCGGAGCGTTCGTAATAGACATCTTGCGCGCCCAGAAGCAGATGGGATTTGCTCACCACCTGTGCTACCGCATCAATATGCACAAACGACGGGATCAACAGAACCTGCGACTTGGTCGTTTTCGGAGCTTTCTGGCGGATTTCACCTGCCAGGGTGATGCTTTCGGCCTTGCCGAGATTCATCTTCCAGTTACCTGCAATTAATTTTGTCCGCATATACGTGCCTCTTAATTTATTAAATACACCAATTCCATTATTTTGCCATCAGGCATGAACCGCGGCCGCAGCGGCTGTGGGAACACGCGAAAACTGCCGCCCCAGCACGGATGCGAGACGGGCCAGATTCGCAACCATATCGCCGAACTGATCCGGAAGCAGCGCCTGCGGACCGTCGCACATTGCCTTGCTGGGGCAATCGTGCACTTCCACCATGATGCCGTCGGCCCCGGCGGCAATGCCGGCGTACGCCAGTGCGGGCACGAATTCCCGTACGCCGCTGGCGTGACTGGGATCGACGATCACCGGCAGATGGCTGTTGGCCTTGACCACCGGCACCGCCGAAATATCCAGCGTATAGCGAAGCGCGGTTTCAAAGGTTTTAATCCCACGCTCGCACAGGATCACCTGCCGATTTCCCTGACTGAGCACATATTCCGCACTCATGAGCCATTCCTGAATGGATGCGGCCATGCCACGCTTGAGCAACACCGGCTTGCGCGTGCGGCCCACTTCAAAAAGCAGATTGAAATTCTGCATGTTGCGGGCGCCGATCTGGAAAACATCGGTATATTTTTCAATGATCGAAACGTGCCGCGTATCCATCACTTCGGTAATCACCGGCATATTGTTCTCGCGGCCGGCATCGCGCAGCCAGCGCAGGGCGTCTTCGCCATGCCCCTGGAAACTGTACGGGCTGGTGCGCGGTTTGTACGCCCCGCCTCGCAGCACCGCCGCCCCGGCAGCCTTAATCTCCCGGGCGATGGAATGCACCATTTCCTCATTTTCACAGGCACAGGGGCCGGCGAACATCAGACAACTGCCGCCGCCGATTTTCAACGTGCCCGATTGCGGACACGGGATTTCCACCACCGAATCAGCCTTGTGAAACTCGCGACTGGCGAGTTTGTACGGCTTCATGATGGGCAGGACCTGCTCCACCCCCGCGATGGAAAGCAGATGCTCTTTATCAATCTTGGCCTCTTCCCCCACCACACCGATCACCGTCCGAAATTGTCCTTTGGAAAGGTGCGCCTGAAGCCCGATCGCTTCGATCTGTGCAACGATGTCTTTAACCAAAGCTTCTCCGGCATCCGGCTTGAGAATAACAATCATTCCAATCAACCTCTTATCGCGCGCCAAGGCAAAAACACCATCGCCCCGCGCTTTGAGCCCAGGGTACCCACCCCGATCAACAAACTCGACCGGACGCGAACCGGGTTCCTCCGCATCCCCGTACCATACAACCCGGGATGGCATGGCTTCGGCAGGCCACAGGATTGCAGCCTTCTACCGACCCTGCATTATCCCGAAAATGGGCGATTTTTCCACCAGCGCAGGGCGCGGGCGAGCCGGTTGCGATGTTGTTATTACAGCATGGCGACGGGCCAGGCGGGGTTGGTGAGAATTGCTTTACACCAGAATTTGATTTTGGAGTCGTCTGGATTCGCGGTTTCGATGCGGTTCAGGCCCCATAATCAAATCCGTCCGGAATTTTTACACCCCACCGCACTTGACGCGGGCATTGGTTGCGGTGTATAGGAGCTGGCCTTACGGCGGCCGTTGGTGGCCCGCCCGGTGTTTCATGCAACGGAGTGCTTCCATGCGTATCCCCACCACCGGTAGACTCTTCAACTGGGAATCTCTGGATGATTCCCCGGACTTGAAAACCCTCCGGTTGTTCCTGGAGTGGCTGCCGGATTCCAAGATTCTCCACGCGCTGCGGCTTCGCCGCTACAAGGGACGCAATGATTATC